>JAKLHL010000140.1 GCA_022710165.1 Bdellovibrionales bacterium
CTGTTTTTATCCTCGCTGTAAGTTTTCTCATCTCTTCTGGTTCAGCAAAAACAGGTATTATGTTGTTATAGCTCTTTGACATTTTCTGACCGTCAAGACCAGGGACCGTCATTACCTCTTCTTTTATTAGAGGCTGAGGCTGTTTCAGTACAGGCCCGTATACGGTATTAAAAGCGCCCGCTATGTCCCTTGCTATCTCTACGTGCTGTTTTTGGTCCTTGCCTACAGGCACGTAATCAGCATCAAAGGCAATGATGTCAGCGGCCATTAGGACCGGATAGGAAAAAAGGCCGTGATTTATTACCTTATCACCCTTGGCGACAGCGTCTTTATAAGCATGGGCCCTTTCAAGAAGCCCCTTCGTAGTGAAGCAGGAAAGTATCCATGTAAGCTCGAAGATCTCTGGGATGTCGGACTGAAGGTACAAGGTTATGTTCTTCTCTTGTGCTCCAAAGGCCATCCACGCCGCTGTATGCATATAGCTCAGTTCTTCCATGTCCTGTTTTTTATTGAGGGTCGTCAATGCGTGGTAGTTGGCTATAAAATAAAAAGCCTCATAACCTGAGTCGACCAATTCAAAAGCGGGCTTGATAGACCCAAGATAATTACCGATATGAAGTATCCCTGTCGGCTTAACACCGGTCAAAGCTCTTTTTGACATCAGCTTGTCCTCCGTTTCTCGGCGTAAGATGCCTTAAGGTAATTTATACCATCAAGGGAACCTTCTTCCAACACAGAAAGCATTCCTTTGGCACTTACCTTTAACTCTTTACAGAACGGCGCGTCGCCAAAACATATCAGCCCTTCTGTTTTTAGCTTATCAAGCTCTGCCATAAGATCAGTGTTTGAATAACAAGCTTCTTTTATCAGTTCCTTCCCGTCCTTTACACAGTATGCAAAGAACTCATCCTTGCCGGCCCTCATAACTGCACAGACCGGGGTGCTTAAAACCACGTCAGCGCTCTTTATAAGGGCCTTTAATGTGGACACGCCCTTATGCTCTATACCTGCTGCAATGGAAAAACCCTTAACGGCGCTGTAAGAGATCCTGAGACCTGTAAATGATCCTGGGCCGGAACAATAGATAACCTTTTCGATATCTTTAAAATCAACACCGTGCGTCTTTAGTGAGTCCTTTATGCTCTTGAACATCCTTTCTGAGTGAGAAAGTTCTGCGCTGATATGTTCTTCACTTATTATATCGTAAGTTCCGTCGTCTTTCTTTTTTGCTATTGCACAAAGTCCGATCATCGTAGAGGTATCTATCAGGAGCAGGAACTTCTTCATTTACCGCCTATCCCCAATAGAGCTGACCCGAACTTAATTATGTCGTTATAGAAAGAAAGGACTATCAATCCTATCAATATGTAAAATCCGACCTGCTGTGCTAGCTCCATGTACCTTTCCTTTAAAGGTTTCCCTCTCAAGGCTTCTAAGGAGAACATTACAAGGTGCCCTCCGTCCAATACTGGCACAGGGAAAAGATTTATCACACCAAGGTTAATGCTTATCACAGCCAATATCCTGAAAAAGTAGACCATACCAAGCATCAAACTATCCCCGGCCACCTTGCCTATCATTAAGGGACCGCCGACTGCCTTAAAGGAGACAGAACCAGTGAACAGTTTTACAAGTCCGACTATTGTTATCCATATCCAGAAAAGCGTTTTCTCTATGCCGGCCCATATCAATTTTAAAGGATTTCTTATTATTATCTTTGTCTGATCTGCAGGCCCAGGATAAAAGTTCGTCTCTACACCGAGCAGGAACCTTTTCTCTTTTTGGCCTATCTCGTCATCCTTAAGGTCGTGAAGCGAAGGTGTGATATTGAAATCAACAAGCTTTCCTTCTCTTTCAGCGACTATTTTTAAAGCACTGTTATTCCTTCCCGCAAGATCAACTACCTGTTGCAAGGATTGAAAGCTAAGCACAGGCGAACCGTTAACGGAGTATATCCTGTCACCCTCTTTCATACCAGCCTTTGCCGCAGGGCTGTCCTTGCTTACAAAACCAGAAATAAAAAGTTCTGCAGGATAAAGACCAAGTGCTTCGAGGCTGTCCTGACCGGTCATGTCTGCAGTAAGTGCAATATCTTCGGGCTTTGTCCCTTTCTTTTCTGCCCTTTTGACCAATATATCGAGCTTACCTTTTTTACCACTTAAGGCCTGGTTCAGCTCGTCCCATGAGTTTATCTCTTTACCATCCACCTTATATATGAGGTCGCCGGTCTTTATTCCTGCCCTTGAGGCAAAGGTATTCTTTGAATTAGAGACTCCAACAAGAGCGGACCTTTTGAAAGGCGACACACCTTGAAGCTGATATCTATACTCTGTCTCTCCGAACCTATTCTTTGCTATAAGATCAAGGACGGGGACCTTAAGTTCAAGCTTCTTATCCAGTCTCTGAACATCCAGAACTACTTCGCTGGTATTCTTTGAGATCTCTTTATCGAGGTCAACCCAGGTCTTAACATCAACACCATTAACTTTCTTTATGACGTCATCCGACCTTAGCCCCGCTTTCCATGAAACTGAGTTCTGCTCAACATAGCCTAGTTTTGTAGAGACATTAGGCTCACCAATGAAGAACACCAAGCAGAACACAAAAGCTGCAAGCAAAAAGTTACAGAAAGGACCTGCAAAAACTATCACAGCCCTCTTCCATACCTTCTGGCTTACAAAGAAGTAAGGCCTCATCTCTTCGGGTGAGTTATCCTTGTCATCACCGTAGAACTTAACATAGCCTCCAAGAGGTATGATCGATAACCTATATTCAGTATCACCTATTTTTTTCTTCCAAATAGCTTTGCCAAAACCCAAGGAGAACACCTCTGCCTTCACCCCAAGATAAACAGCGGCTAAGAAATGCCCCAATTCATGGGCAAGCACCAGTATCCCTAATAGAACTATAAAAGCTAATATGTATATCATTATCTCCCCCTCGTACTTATGAACTCTTCAGCATATTTTCTGGCCCACGCATCAACCTCAAGAAGTACCTTTATATCATCTGCCTTCACTGAACGGTGTGATGAGATCGCTCCTTCAACCACAAGCCTTATATCTGTGAACTTTATCTTTCCATCAAGGAACGCCTGTACAGCGACTTCATTAGAGGCGTTCAAAACCGTAGGCACAGTACCCAGTTCCTTTGCCGCCATCTTGGCTGTCTTAAGCAGAGGGAACCTTTTCTCGTCCGGGGCAAAGAACTCAAGGTTCAGCCCCTTTGCCAGATCAAGCATTGCCACAGGTGCGGACGGAGCATGTTCAGGATAGTACAGCGAATATATTATTGGGATGCTCATCGAGGTCGGACCAAGTACCGATATTATCGATCCATCACTGAACTCAGCCATACCGTGCACGATGCTCTGAGGGTGTATGACTACATCTATCATCTCTGCAGGAAGATCAAAAAGCCACCTGGCCTCTATTATCTCCAGCCCTTTATTCATCATCGTTGCTGAATCTATGCTTATTTTTTTCCCCATACCCCAGGTTGGATGGTTAAGGGCCTGTTTCGGGCTTACATCATTGAACTGGTCCAGGGGCAGTCCAAGCAAAGGCCCTCCGGATGCAGTTAATATTATCCTGCTAAGAGGTCTCTCAAGGTTCCCTTTCAGGCATTGGAATATAGCATTATGCTCGCTGTCCACGGGTGTTATCTTTACGTTCTTCTTTTTCGCCATGGAAGTGACGAGTTCTCCACCCACCACTAGCGTTTCCTTGTTAGCAAGTGCTACGTCCATTGAAAGCTTTATTGCTTCAAGTGTAGGGAGCAGTCCTACAGCGCCTATCAATGCATTAAGAAGAAGTTTGGCGTCGCTATTCTTTACAGACTCTACCAGGCCTTCAGGACCAGAGAATATCTTTGGCCCATATTTTAAAAGTCCCTTAAGGTCTTCGGCAAATTCTTTCCTGCCTATGTACAAACAGTCCGGCCTGAACTCATTAGCCTGTTCAGCGAGCAGCTTGTAATTAACATTGGTAGATAGAAGGGTTATGCAGAAGTCATCGCGGTGCTTCCTTATGACATCACAGCTAGTGACCCCTATAGAACCTGTAGAACCCAATATCGCGACTTTTTTCATGATCAACTATTCTTTAAAAGAAGATAGAAACATAATAGTAAAAGAACGGTGCTGCAAAGATTATACCGTCGAACCTGTCAAAGACACCACCGTGTCCAGGCATCATGGACCCTGAATCCTTTACCGCGACAGCCCTCTTCATCATGGACTCAATAAGATCTCCAGACTGGCCGAATACACCGCCTATAGTTCCGACCACTATGCAGTCCACATAGTCGAGCGACCAAAAGAATATCCATTTGCAAAGCACTGCAGCGACTATGCTGAAGATTATCCCGCCCAAAGCACCTTCAAGTGATTTGTTCGGGCTTATTTTTGGATAAAGTTTTCTTTTGCCG
>JAKLHL010000141.1 GCA_022710165.1 Bdellovibrionales bacterium
TTTTGCTGTGCATGTATCATATCTGATTTTGCGAATACGGAGCACCTTCCTGCGATAACGGCTTTCCTGCTCGCAGAAGAGGCTATCTCGCCCACCTGTTCAATGTCATACATAAGCCTTTTTGACTGCTGGTCCAGAAAAGAGCCCGTGCCTGCTGCACAGTCACCGTTAGTTTCATAGTCGGTGATAAGCCCATCCCTAAGTCCAAGGTATTTTGAGTTCTCTCCGCCTATCTCAAAAACGGACCTGATCTTAGGATGTAGTGTTTTAAAGTTCTGAGCTATGGCCTTGAACTCTGTAATGTATCTCAAGCCCAAGAAAGAACCAACCGTCTTTGAGCCTGAGCCTGTAAGTGATATCCCTTTTATTGAACCCTGTGGAACTTCGTTCTGAAGTTTCTCTATGACGGAGTTAACGACCTCTTTTGGTCTGCCATTAACCTTCACGGCATCAAGCACGAATACCCTTCCGTCTTCAACTGTATATTCAGTCCAACTATATCCAGAACCTGAGGAGATTAGCTTCTCTAGATCCCCCATGGAATTTTTATCTGCAAAACCTGCAAGTTTTACGCTAAGCGATCCAACATCTATACCTACGAATATTGACATGTCATTACCTCCGCTAATTACAGGACTAATTAATTATAGATATTGGCATGTCTCAAGTAGGCTTGCATTGAAAGGTAGGTAAATTACATTGAGTGGTCAACATATTGGATAAAGGCTAACTTTTATTGATAATTTATGCTATATTTGGTGCCATAAAGAGGAGGTTTTCATGAACATAAAAGTAATAGTTTTAGGTTCTCTTTTAATCTCCGCAGGTTCCTGCGGTTTGTTCAAGACTGGCAACTCTGGTCATGGCCAGAAAGACCTTATAGGAACACAGTGCACATCAAACGCGGACTGCCTGCAAGGCCAACTATGCAGTAATAATGTTTGTGCAGTTGATCCTACAGTTGGACAGACTTGCGAAACTGCCAGCGATTGTGGGAACACACTAATATACACTTGCAACAACGGTATCTGTGAGAAAACGGTCGCACAATATTCTGGAGAGATCGCAAGGCCCGCTATAATAATCGCTGGGAGCACATGCACAGATACTGCTCAATGTGGGACCGGCATGCTTTGCACATACAACTTTACTTCACTGGCTGACTTTCAAGACGAAAAATATATATTAAATACAACTGCTGGCAAGACCTGTAAAAAGATAAACGGAGAAAGCTGCACTACTGTAAGCATTAGTGAGCTCAGTGGCCCAGATGACTATAGTGTACTATCGATAAGCAGCGAGTGCATGAGCGGCTTTTGTGATACAGACCAGAAATGCGGTTTAAAACAGCAAAGATACTGCAGCGAACATGAAAGAGACCATCATAGTGATTATCGTATGTGCAGATCAAACCACGAATGTCCTTCCGGTCTTTTTTGGAACAACAAGTGTGAATAAGTACGGATACGTCATCGGAGGTTTTCTACATGAACAAGTTCAAGTACAGCTCCCCTACAACAGTTTACTTTGGATATGGCGAGTTTGAGAGGATAAAAAAGGCGGCCCCTCAGCTAGGAAAGACCGCTTTGATAGTGATAGGACAGGGGTCCGTAAAAAAGCACGGCTACCTTTCAAGACTGGAAAAATATCTTGATGCCGCTAAGATAAAACATGAGGTCTTTGAGGGAATAGAACCGAACCCAAGAAGCACGACCATAAACAAAGCCGGTAAAAAAGCCGCTGAGATGAAAGCAGACATGCTGATAGCACTTGGGGGCGGCTCAGTAATGGACGCTGTAAAAGGCATCGCCATAGTCGCAAAGAGCGGCAACGACATATGGGATTATTGTGCCACCAGAGAAAAGTCCGCAACATCCCCCTGCTCTGCATTACCGATAATATGCATCCCTACACTTGCCGCTACTGGTTCTGAAGTTAACGGTGGAGCAGTAATAACTAACGAAAGTACAAAACAAAAAACAGCGATACATTCCCAGCTGGTAATACCAAAATTCTCAATATTCGATCCTGAGCTTACAGAGACGGTCCCGACCAGCTACCTCGTAGATGGAGCGGTGGATATAATCTGTCATTCCATAGAGACCTATCTTTCTAACGCCAAGGATTCAAGCATCCCTGATTATTTGACGCTCGGTATAATAAGGACCGTAAAGAACAGCATAGAGAAGCTGATCAAAAAACCTGAAGACAAAGAAGCAAGAGCAGACCTTTGCTGGAGCTCAAGTGTGGCAATGATAGGAATGCTCGGCATCAGGCAGGGCGGCTGGCCGATACATCTTATAGAGCATGCGATAAGCGGTATATACGACATCTCTCACGGACTAGGGCTTGCATATTTGATGGTCCCGATACTTGAGTTCGACGAGCCATACAACAAAAAGAGGATCTTAAGGATGCTCGGGTTCTTCTTCCATGAGAACACAGGTCATTACACAGATACCAAAGAAGCCATCAGCGACCTAAAGGATTGGCTCACAAAGATAGGCGCACTAAGGGACCTTAGAGCCTCGAACATAGACAAAATTGATATTAAAGCCGTAGCAAAAAAAGTAATAGAGGTCGACGGCAACGACGAAGGCTACATATACAACGTAGCACCGATGTATGCCAAGGACATAGAATCAGTCCTCAAGAAAGCCTTCTCTTAACGTAGGCCTAGTCTTAAAAAGTTGAACAGGTCTATAGTTTGAATATGGATTTGAACGCTTTAGCGTTGGTCCTTGAAACAGGGATCTCTTCGCTCTTAACATCCTCGACTTTAAGGAGTAGACCACCGGAATCCTCGTTCTTTATCTCGCGGACCTTCTTTATGTTGACTATATATCCTCTGTGCACCCTTACGAACTTCTTAGGGTTCAGGTCTTTCTCTATGTCATCAAGAGTCCTGTAGGTGGTGGAGTATTTTTCCTCTCCACAGCGTATGAACACAACTGCGTCTTCCACTCCAACAAAGGATATCTCTTCTTCAGGTATAAGGACCAGCCTGTTCAACCTTTTTGCTGCGATCCTGTTTATACGGTCCTGTCCGCTTGAATATTTAAGAACTCTCGACATCGCCGTAGCCAGCCTTTTTGTATCAACAGGCTTTAAGAGATAATCAACTACGTCGTATTCAAAAGCCTTTACGGCATAATTTTCATAAGCGGTAACTATTATCACGAACGGTTTATAAGAAGGCATCGATGATAATGCTTCTATGACCTCAATACCTTTCAGCCCCGGCATCTCTATATCCAAAAAAAGTACGTCAGGCTGAATCTCTTTTATGGTCTTGACCGCATCTATGCCGTTATCTGCCTCACCGACGATAACGAATTCAGGATATGCAGACAGCTGATGCTTTAGTTCGTCTCTGGCAAATGCCTCATCCTCTGCTATGAAAACAGATATCCTGTTCATCACTATCTCCTAAAGGGCAGTACTATGGAAGCACTAAAGCCCTCTCCTTTTTGGGACTCGAATTCCAATCTCCCCTTCGATCCATAAAGGAGTTTTATCCTATCCCTTACATTGGAAAGTCCTATGCCTTTTTCATAAACCTCGTCTGTAACTTCATTAAGGCCGACGCCGTTATCCTTGATCCTGATCCTTACGTAATTATCAGAGCCGATCCTGAACATTTGTGTATTTATCCATATCTCACCTTTTTTGTCTGAAAGGCTGGATACACCGTGCTTTATGGCATTCTCGACCAGAGGCTGTATGAGCATGGTAGGAAATTCGAACTCATTAAGGTCGTCATCAAGTTCTATACGGGTAGTAAGTCTGTTCTCACCAAAACGAAGTTTCTCTATTGCCAGATAGTTCTCTATAAAATCTATTTCATCCTTTAAAGGCCGATATTCATTCTCTGTATTCAAAACGTAGCGCATTATCTCTGAAAGTTTGAAGACTATATCCCTGGCAAGCTTAGCGTCTATCCTTATAGCTGCAGCTATGGTGTTAAGGGTGTTGAAAAGAAAATGTGGGTTTATCTTAGAAGAAAGGATAGCCAGTTTTGCTCTATCAAGATTGAATCCGCTCTCTGCAAGCTCTATCTTGGTCTTATAATGTCTCCAAATGAACAGCGTCAGGAATACACCCAAAAGATCATAAAGGACCACTAGTATATCTGACTCGATCGTTCCGTTGCTAAGTATGAATATGGATGAATGCGGGACAAACCTGCTAAGGACCGCATAAAGGACTGACACGGGTATTATGCCCAGAGAGATATGGTAAATGCGTTTGCTTGTGGCGAACATGTCCTCTTTGAAAAAGAAAGAACCGGCCAGGGCAGATATCATGGTCATTACGGCATACCAATACTCG
>JAKLHL010000142.1 GCA_022710165.1 Bdellovibrionales bacterium
GTATGGTAGCAATGTTAGGATTTATGAGTACTGTACTTATACCTTCTTCTTTTAAGGCCTTTATAGCCTGTGAGCCTGAATAATCGAACTCACCAGCCTGACCTATCTTTAGACCACCAGAACCAAGTATCAATATCTTCTTGTACTTCATTTCTTTATCATCTCTATAAATTTATCGAACAGAAACTCTGTATCCTGAGGACCGGCCGAAGCTTCTGGATGGAACTGAGCAGAAAATATTTTTTTTGTCCTGTGCCTTATTCCCTCGTTAGTACCATCGTTGGCATTAACAAAGAGTGGTTCCCAATCCTCTGAAAGTGTCTTGTCATCAACTGCAAAGCCATGGTTCTGCGACGTAATAAAGCAACGTTTGGTCCCAACCTCAAGACATGGCTGGTTCTGACTCCTGTGACCATATTTAAGTTTGTAGGTATTTGCACCAGAGGCCAATGCAAGTAACTGATTGCCAAGACATATACCCATTATTGGTCTTTTGTCGCCAATAGCTTTCTTAAGATTGGATATCGTAGCCTCACATTTCTTAGGGTCACCAGGACCATTTGACAAGAATACAGCATCTGCATCCTCTTTATTGAAATCGTGATCCCAAGGGACCCTCACCACGCAAGCGCCTCTCTTAACAAGACAACGTATTATATTGTTCTTTACACCACAGTCGACCAGAACGACCTTGTATCTGCTGTTCTTGTCGCCGTAAATTATCTTATCTTTTAAACTTACCAGGCTCACAAGATTGTCCTTATTGGGATCGTACAAAGGTACATCCCTTTCATCTACGACTATCTTCCCAAGCATGGTGCCTTTTTCCCTAAGCACTTTAGTAAGCGCCCTTGTGTCTATCCCGTACAGTGCCGGTATCTTTTCTTGCTTCAACCACTCTGACAAACTTTTTTTGGCGTTCCAGTGACTATATTCAAAAGAATAATCACTCACCACCAGACCTGAGACGTGTATGTGGTCTGATTCAAAATATTTTAACAGACCATCTTCCCTTTCGTCTCCGGGAATGCCGTAGTTGCCTACCAGAGGATAGGTAAGTGTTAGTATCTCGCCTTTATATGAAGGGTCTGTCAGCGACTCTGTATATCCCACCATACCGGTATTGAACACAACCTCGCCTGAGGCAGAAGTATCAAAACCAAAAGAAATACCCTGAAATGTTGTTTTATCTTCTAGAATAAGTTTGGCAGGTCTGTTCAACTCAAAGCACCTTGGATTTTTAAAAGATTCTAAACGAGGGCTGGCAAATGTCAAACCCTTTAAAGATAAGGGGCTCAACCATTTAAGGTCAAGCCCCCCTCGCCCCAACTATCCTTAATGGTATTGGCTAATTAACGTTTTCCACCCTTCCCTTGTCCTCCAGCACCATTACCGCCCTGATCACCAGACCCAGTCCCAGGTCCAGATGTCGAACCAGAGCCTGAGTGAACTCTTTTTCTTTCTCTGGATTGATACATAACCTTATTTTGTTCACCCTGATCTGCACTGCAAGCAGCATCCCCAGCACAATTTCTCATACCTTTTACTTTGCCCTTGTTCTTAGCTTTTTCACTAACAGTCTTGCCGAATTTAGATTTTGTCCCATCTTCTTTTAAAGCCTTGGCCTCTGTAGAGACAGCCTGCCCAAAATTAGCTTTTTTCTCTTTATGTACACGAACCCTATGCCTCTCTCTTTTCTGTTCCGTCTTCTTGAGCTGCTTGTCAAAATTGTTAACATCCTCGGAGCTGGCAGGCGTAACTTCTTGACCAAACGCTAAAGAAGCAAACAAAAGCACTCCCGGTAACATAAATAAAAAACGTTTACTCATAAAACACCTCCTATATTTTAACCATGGTTAACAAATTTAATATTGATCTTCTTCTCAAGAATAACTTGATCGCTGTCATCATAAAGAGTCACCTTAACTTCCTTCACCCCTTTTTCTTCTGATCTAATAACAAAAGGCAGATCCTTGTCTGATGGTTCATTAAACAAAGTCAAAGACCTTGCTCCCATAACATCCAGATTTGTCTTGGAGTAAAAAGTGACTTTTTCAGGTAATTCAACCTCAGCATAAGCCACATTATAATCTTTGATATCACTTATGCTAACCTTGACCAATAGAGGCTGTCCTGTAAAAGCATTAAATCCCTCACTCGGTTCCCTGTTAAACATAAAGAGCAAAGCAACTATCAACAAAAAAAGTGAAGCCGTGCTTGCTATAGCTGTTCTTTTCCAGAACACTACTGTCTGATGCCTTTTCTTTGCATCAAGCTCCGCCAGTACCCTGGTCTTTAAGTAGGGAGATGCACCTAATGAGCTCCTTTTAAAAGTCTCAAAGATCTCTTTGGACTTTTTTTCTAATTCCTGATCTTCAAATACCTTTTTTGAATTCATTTTCATTCTCCCATTTTATAGACGAAACATGCTCTTTAGACGTTTCAAAATTTTCAACAAATTTCTTTCTTGCTCTAAATAGTTTCATCCTTACTGCTTCTTCTGTGATATCAAGAAGCTCGGCCGCTTCAGCATAGGTGTTCCCTTCCATATCAACAGCCAAAAGGACCATCCTTTCCTCTTCTCCTAAAGACTGAAGCACCTGATTAATGTAAATTATATTATCAACAGCTTCAGAGCCTAAGTTACGGGCGTCATTCAAATCAGTATCATTTATAGACACGTTTTTATTAGATCTCTGTTTTAGATGGTCCAAAAAGGCGTTCTTTCCTGTCCTATAAAGCCAACTGATAAACTTGGAGTCATCCCTTAGTTTATCAAGATGCTCAAGGGCCCTAAGATAAGACTCCTGACAAACATCATCCGCGATATGCTTATTGCCTGTTACACCAAATATGAATTTATAGAACCTATCTTGTGTAGCCTCAATAAGTAATGACAAAGCCTCCTTGTCTCCTGTCTTGGCAAGTCGGACCATTGAAGCAATATTGTCTAATTCTGAAGTTCCCATTTAATACCTCCAAGGACCTTATATTGGGAATAGTTCTCGTTGTACGTATTAGTGCTATCAAGAGTAGAATAATTCAGTATGGAATTAAACAGGACAAAAATCTTAAAACCTTGGGCTATAGTTTTCTGGAACTCTGTATAAAGGGAAAAGGTTCTATCGTTTCTTTCCTTGTTGTCAGGCATTGCTACACTGTCGTAGCCTTTGAACAAGTAAGATGTGACCATATATATGGACCATGTGTCAGACGGATAGAACTCAGCTCGTAATTCAGGACCATGTGCCTTATATCCAAATGGCAGCGAAGATCCATCGGTATAGATAATGTCACCAATATTTTGGATGTAGTATCCATAATTCATTCCTAAATAGAGATCCCCCGTCTTGAAGCCCCAGAAGAACTTGAATGCATGCTCGTTACCCTTCAGGTAGTCATAATAAGTCGAATTTGTAATATTATTATATAAGTTGTAGGTAAAACCAAGCTCTTGTGAATCTGTAATGCTGTTAACAGCCATCATGAAAATGCCGGGCTTGTAAACATCGGCGTTTTGGTCAAAATGCTGATATTCAAGTTGCGGAGCCAAAGCAAAAGACCATCTCTCTACATCATACGAAAAGCCAAGATCAAACACATGATTAATGAACCTAAGTGAAGCATCACCTATGATCTCATCCCACATCAATGAATAGAAAGGTTCAAATGAAAAGCCCTCTGAATTGGACACTCTATATTGTAAACCAGCCAAAGCCATCATTTCAGGCTTGCCTTCCGGTGATTCTGTTCTACCGTCTATATATACGTTACTATTATAGCCTCCGCCGACCTTAATATATATAGACATGGGTTCTGGCTGAGATAGTTTCTCATCAAGCTCTGACAGTTCTCTTATAAAAAACTCTGCATCCCTCTTAACATCATTATCAAGAGTATAATTAACAACACTTTTAAAGTTCTTAATCGCAAGATCGTTACGGCCAAGCTTCATATCACATAGAGCAGACATAAATTGGGCTTTATCCCAAGGATCATACTTCAATATGCCTTCAAAGACGTCTTTCGCAGCCAGATATTCCTCTTTTTCATACAAACTCATGCCTTCATCAAATTCATCAGAACTTAAACCCAGTATCAGATCATCCACAGTCTCTCTAATCCCTGATGGCAGATCTTCTTCATCTAGTTTAATAAGTATAATCTTTGCACCATCTCTATCATCGGAATTTAACAAAGACCTAGCCTTATCTAATTTTGACAATGAATCATTATCAAAATTGACATCCTCTGAATAGGAATAGGCAGAATAAAGACCAATAACAAGAAACACTGCTATCATCCTTGTCATAAT
>JAKLHL010000143.1 GCA_022710165.1 Bdellovibrionales bacterium
ATACAGCGACGGAACTACTCTTTATGTCTCAGATACAGGCAACAACAGGGTCCTGATATTTGACAAGATACCACAGATGAACGGCTGGCATGCCGACCACGTTATAGGTCAGAAGCGGTTTAAGGATAATTTAGTTAATAGGGGCTCTAAAGCAGGCAAGGATACAATGAGCGCTCCAAAGGGGATAATCCTGGACAACGGGATGCTCTTTGTGGCTGATTCTGGCAACAACAGGGTCCTTGTCCTTAAAAAGGACAAATATGGTGATTGGATCACTGTCGGTGTCATGGGACAGGCGGATTATTCTGCTGTTATGGTCAATGCTCCTCTTGCCACGCCAACACCAGGCTCTTTATATTCACCATCCAGCGTCTATGTGATGGACGGGATCATTTATGTGGCAGACACACTTAATAACAGGGTCCTTATATATTGAGACCTAAGCGGAGTGGCTTAGCTTTGCTATCCGTTTTACTTTTTCTGCGAGCATGCCTTTCTTGAACTTTGTCTTTATTAGCTCTGCTCCATCCTTGAGATGTTCTATAGACCCGCTGAGCCTTAGAGCAAGCGCAACGTTCATGATTATGGTATCAAGACCAATGCCGTATGTGAAGCTATCTACCTCGTAGAACATCTCTTGGTTCAGTTCCAGGGAACCGCCTTTTATCACTGTGCCTACTTTGTAGTTGCCTGATATCGCAAAATCATTAGCTGTGAGTATGAGTTCCCTTTTTTCTTTTCCCTTCTCTATGACTATTACACGGGTGTTGCCTATTGGGACTATCTCATCATAACCAGCCTCGTTCCAAAGTATGTAAGCTTTTTCTATTCCTATAAGTTCAAGACACCTTGCCATTAGGGATGCCCTTATTCTGTCTGGTGTACCTATTATTATCCTGCTTACCCTTGCCGGATGACAAAGAGGCGGCAGCATGCTTAGCATGGTCGGGAAACCAAGCTCGTTCTCTATCTCTTTTATCTTATCTATGACGGTGTAATAATCCATGTTGTTAAGATATACGAAGTTTTCCTCTTCAAGACACAACTTTTTTTGTTCGTAGCTTGCGTCCAGGTTTACACCCATTGACCTTAAAAGGTCACCACTGCCGCATCCAGATGTAGCGGACAATCTTATCTGTTTTGCGACCTTTACTCCCAAACAGGACAACATTAGCGATGCCACCGTCGAAATATTGAATGCATTCTTGTTGTCACCACCCGTCCCGATGATGTCTATGAGGTTATCATAAGGAGAATTGAATTTTTTCATTTGATCTATCAAGGACAATGAAAAACCAGCCAGTTCTTCTGGTTGTTCGCCCTTGAAAGATATTATGGATAGTATTGATGCAGCTACCCTTGGGTTAAAATCCCCGGATAAGAAGATACTCATGAGCTCTTTGCTTTCCTGAATGTTCAAAGAAAAGTGCTCGATAAGTTTTTTTAGATATTTTGACTCAATATTATTGTCCATTCGTCTGAGATGATAATAAAAGCCTATTGACTGTCAATAGCAATTAGGTGATATCAGCTATTGAGAGGAATTTGATATTGTATAAAATATTACATGAAGACAAGCACTTGCTGGTTATAGATAAGCTTTCAACAGTCCCTTGCATAAGGCTTGGCGACAGTTCTGGCCTTTCTGATGAACTGATCCTTGAATATCCTGGTCTTGTTAAGATACCAGACTATGGTTTTACCCACAGGCTTGATAATGAGACTCTTGGTGCCGTTATAGTGGCCAAGGACCTGGAAACTTATGAAAAGATAAGGTTAGATTTTGATTCAAGCAGGATCTCTAAGACCTATCATGCCAGGGTCTCTGGTGTTGTTGAGGCCGATGAAGGCTGTGTGGAGCTCCCAATAGCACATTCGTTAAAGAGCGCCAAAAAGATGTTGGTGGTAAGGGACGGCTACAGGGTCTATAGAGGGCAGCCAAGGCAAGCTTGTACAAAATGGAAAGTTCTTTCAAGGTCCTCTGGTACGACTGACCTTGCTCTATCCACAAACACAGGTGTAAGGCATCAGATAAGGGTCCATTTGCTGAGCATAGGTCATCCTATATGCGGTGACCGGCTTTATAATAAAGATTTCTTAAGTCATCCGTCGTTGATGCTTATTTGTAAGAGAATAGAGTTCACCCACCCCAGATCTGAAGAAAAAATGGCAATTAATAGTGAACTTGAACTTAACAACATGTTCAAGGAGTTCTACTGATAATGCTTAAGAACAGATTTGATTTTCTTAACAAGACCATACAAAAACCGCTTAGATATATCGGCGGTGAGCTTAATACTGTGATAAAGGCTGACGCTCCTGCCAGCATGCTGCTGGCTTTTCCCGACGTATATGAGATCGGGATGTCTCATTATGGGTCCAGGATACTCTATGAGAAAGTTAATTACGGTTCTCCTTATTCGATGGAAAGGGTCTATATGCCGTGGAAAGATGCAATTGAAAGCATGGCAAAGAAAGGCTCAAAGCTTTTATCCGTTGAGTCTGGCAAGAGCTTTAAAGAATTTGACGCTGTAGGCTTTTCCTTACAGAACGAGCTTTGCTATACGAACGTTCTTGCCATGCTGGAACTGGGTGGTCTTGAGGTATTAAGTGAAAAAAGGACCGACGAAGATCCTATAGTAATAGCGGGCGGAGGTTCTGTTTACAATCCTGCACCCATGGCAAAGTTCATAGATGTTTTTGCGATCGGTGAAGCGGACGATCTGATCTTGGATATCTTGTATGTTCTAAGTCTTGATATTTCCAGGAAAGAAAAACTCGTCGAGCTTTCAAAGAAACGTGGTGTCTATGTACCTTCTGTTCATGGCGTTGACGACGTGGTCTTTAAAGCGGTACTCAAGGACCTTGATAGCTCTCCGGTAATAGAACATCCACTTGTTCCATATATGGAGCTGGTACATGACAGGATAACTTACGAAGTTCAAAGAGGCTGTGCTAGAGGATGCAGATTTTGTCAGGCTGGCATGATATACAGGCCTATACGTCAGAGGGACCCAAAAACGATACTGGATAAAATAGAGAAGAATGTCGCTGATACAGGTTACAGGGACATAGGTCTTTTATCATTGAATGCTTGTGACTATCCTCCTCTAATGAATCTGGTCAATTCGATATATGAGAGGTTCAAGGGGATAGGGATGTTCGTTTCGCTTCCTTCTCTTAGGATAGAGAGCATAAGCCCTGAGTTCTTGAACGTTCTTTCCAAACTTCCTAAATCCGGCTTTACAATAGCTCCAGAGGCAGGCAGCAAGAGGATAAGAAAGGTCATAAACAAAGACATGAGCGACGAAGAGATCTTCAACACCATAGGCCTGATCTCTGACATGAAATGGGACAGCATAAAGGCTTATTTCATGATCGGTCTTCCGACAGAGACCCAGGAGGATGTTGAGGCCAAAGCGGAACTTTCCCACAGGGCTGTTAAGCATATGGGAAACAAAAGATGCAAGCTTGCGGTAAGTGTTTCTAATTTTGTCCCAAAGCCGCACACGCCGTTCCAATGGGAATCACAACTGTGTTGGGAGGATTTCCATAAGAGGATGCAAACCCTTCTTACTTTAATAAAGGGGAGCAAGCTCTCTATGAAATGGGGCGACCCCAAGATGGCAGAGATAGAGGGCATCCTTTGCAGGGGCGACGATAAAATAGCCGACCTGATATATTCTGTATATAAGAAGGGAGAAATATTCACCTCGTGGGGAAGCGAGTTTGATTATTCAAAGTGGCAGACTGCAATGGAGGAATTGGGCATAGATAGGTTTAAATACCTGTCTGGCAGAGAACTTGATAAAGACCTTCCATGGAAGAACATTTCTAGCGGCGTTGACCTGAACTGGCTTAAGGCAGAGAGAGAAAAAGCCTTCGGTATGGAATCTACGAGCGACTGCACCAAGGGAACTTGTTCTTCTTGCGGAGTTTGTCCATCTTATAGAGTCTCGAACAAAATATTATCTGATAGCGTGCCCGACACGTTAAGCAAAGATGCCCCTGTTCATGTTAGGTCCACAGAGAAAAAGTTCAGACTAAGAGCCCTTATGTGCAAAGAGGCTGATTTTAGATGGATGGGACACTTTGAATTCATGGATGCTGTTGAAAAAGCTCTTTTAAGAGCAAAGATACCGGTGGTCTTTTCCAGGGGGTTCAAGCCTGTCAGTGAAGTATCATATGCTCCGCCGGTCGGCGTTGGTGTTGAATCTTTGGTCGAACCGGCAGATCTTTATATGTATGAAAAGGTCGATGAAAAAGAACTGGTGTCGAGGATCA
>JAKLHL010000144.1 GCA_022710165.1 Bdellovibrionales bacterium
CAAAAGACTTACGTTAAAATATGAGGCCCAGTTTGAAAGGGTCATTTCTTTAACAGCTAGATCTCCAAAGCCAGGAACATTTAACACTGTCGTGCCTATGTGAAGGAACGCATTCCTTACTTCTTCAAGATATGCTGCAAGAAGAGCAAGAGCTGTAAGTGCCGCTGATCCTATTGCAAAGCCTTTTCCCGTTGCTGCTGTAGTGTTTCCAAGAGAATCCAGTGCATCGGTCCTTTCCCTTACGAAAGGCTCAAGTTTTGACATCTGAGCGTTACCACCGGCGTTGTCAGCTATAGGGCCATATGCATCTGTTGCTAAAGTTATTCCAAGTGTTGAGAGCATTCCAACTGCCGCCACGCCTATTCCATAAAGACCCATCGATGGATTCTGGAAGCCTCCAGGGATCCCGTAGGCCAGGAATATGCCTGCCACAACTGTGAGCACAGGTATCCAGGTTGACATCATGCCGACCGATATACCGTCTATGATAACAGTAGCCGGCCCGGTTAGAGCGTTGTCTGAAACACCCTGTGTTGGTTTGTAGTCGAATGATGTGTAGTACTCCGTCGATTTACCTATTATCAGACCTGCGACAAGTCCAACTACTATTGACCAGAATATGCCCATGCTCTCCGGTATTAGATAGCTAACGACCAGGTATGAGAAGATAACTATCAATATCGAAGAAAGATATATTCCAGTGTTCAAGGAATTAAGGAGCTGTTTCATGGTCGCTCCTTCTTTGGTCCTTACCACAAAGATCCCGATAACGGAGAGGAATACGGCAATACCAGCGATGATCATAGGGGTTATAAGATATCTTATCTGAGTATCAAAATCATGTGAAGCAACGGCTGTTATTCCAAGTGCTGCTGCCGCGAGTATCGATCCGCAGTATGACTCGTAAAGGTCAGCACCCATGCCTGCTACGTCACCAACGTTATCTCCTACGTTGTCGGCTATTGTTGCTGGGTTCCTAGGATCATCCTCAGGTATGCCAGCCTCTACCTTTCCAACAAGGTCAGCACCAACGTCTGCTGCCTTTGTGAATATTCCACCACCGACCCTTGCAAAAAGGGCCTGAGAAGAAGCACCCATACCAAAGCAGAGCATGGTCAAGGTTATTTGAGACAGGTCGTATGATGTCCATTTCATTAAAGCGAAGAACCATATGCATATGTCCAAGAGGCCAAGACCTACGACGACAAGACCCATTACAGAGCCCGCTCTGAAAGCTATTTGAAGTCCTTCGTTAAGTGATTTTCTTGCACCTTCAGTCGTCCTTGAAGAAGCCTTGGTAGCAGTTCTCATTCCTAGATATCCTGAAAGGCCAGAAAAGAAACCTCCAGTCAAGAAAGCGAAAGGCACCAGCTTAGGCAGTACGCCGAGGTAGAAAGCCATAAAGAAGAATATGCCGAACATACAAAGAAAGAAAAGTGTGACAACTTTATATTGACGGCGAAGATATGCCATAGCGCCTTCGCTGACAGCTTTGGCTATTTCTTTCATCGTCTCGTTGCCCTCGTCTTTCTTGATTATGAAATTATAGAAATACCAGGCAAAGAACAATCCTGATATGGCACCTAGAGGCGCTATATACCATATCAACGGTATATATCTTATGACTGCTTCATCTGTTGCTTGAGTATCCGCAAAAATGGTCTTAGAGATCACGGCGATCAAGCCTATCACCGCAAGAGAAGAGAGTGAGTAAATCGCTCCTTTTAACTTCATTTTAAATTTTCCTCCTAAATTGGGGGTGTCAGTAATAAGACCTCTTTATATATATTCACTTGTGGTCGTTGGCAAACATAAAGTTTGTCATAGGCTTTAATCTTTATAGCCCCGTATTTTTGTGCTATAATGGCCCCATGAATAAGCAGAGAATTCTGGTACTGGTCAACATACTGCTCGGGGTGCTTATAATCTCACAGTTCGCCACTGTCATCCTTATGGAGTCTTTGGATACAGGCTTTGCAGAGGATCTCCATGAGGTGAATGGTTTTATCATCTTTGGCCTTATAATTGTTCACGTAGCTCTAAACTGGAGATGGGTTAAGCAGAACGTGTTCAAGCGTTAGCCATTTGGGCTTAAGTTGTCTATTTTATTTACATTTTAGAGCTTCCCGCTAGGGTGCTCTAATTTTAACTAGTTGTAATTATAGGATTTTTATGAGGCATATTTTTTGCATGCATATAAGGCTGGTGTTATACAACAGGGAGGGCTTTTTGTGCCGTTCGTAAAGAAACTAATACTTTTGATAATATTTTCAATAGCTCCAGCCTTGGTATTTTCACAAGGCGACCCCAATAAGGAGCCAAAGAAAGACAACGAACAGATGAGGCTTTTACGTAAACTCTGTGCTGATGAAGTTGATGCTCAGAATTCAATAATGTCCTTCTCAAAGAACAAGTTCCCAAACGCGATGCTGGAAGATGAGGCTATAGCTGACAGGATACTCCTTTTTGTTACCAGCGCAGACCATGTATGGCCTACTTATGATAATTTGGAAGACTGGTTCCTGATGCCGCTTACTGAGTCATACAGGTCTAACGTGGCATCATGGATGCACATAATAAGGAGCAAAGAGCCTTTCTTGAGGAAGTACAGGCTTGATGTTATCGACGAGCTTGACCTTTCTGAGTTCCCTTGGATGGATTCCAGGTTCTCTTCAGTGATGGCAAAGTTCAACTTACTTTATGAACAAGCTGATCAGGCCGAGAAGGCTTTGTTGGACCCTCTTTTTACACACATTATACTGGGTGAATTCGTGAGCAGGGAAAAATATATAAGTGTTGATCTTATAGAGTTCTCTTTGTTCAACAAGAACACCCTTGTAAATCTGGCAGAAGTATTCCAGGAAAGGGCGATGTACCACGACGGATCATTCAAATATATAAACAAGCTCTTTGCATCATCTGCAGAAGAGTACGAGAATTATGTCTTTGTTATAGAGGGAAAGGAACTTAACGTCTTTCAGGACGTAAAGATAAAGAACAAACTTGGACTTCCTGTTAATCTTGGACAGACTCAGGTCAGCCGACAAAATGTAATGGAGCTTTTAAACGACTATAAGTTGCAGAACAACCTTCCAATGGACTCAGAGAATATTTTTACGAATGATAAGATCCTTGCGCTTATAAATATCGGTGTGAACCATGACGGCCTCTTTACTTATGAGGACAATGTCCTTTTGTTCGGCATAGACGGCAGTGGCGGACTTTATAATTATCTTTATCAGAACCTTGAATGGCAGAACAATTATGAGGACTTTTTCTTGCTTACTATCCTTGCTGCCTATCAGCCTCAAAATCTATTAGGAAGGGATAGTTATAAAGCTGTTCTTGAGGGCGCAAAATACCTCGGTATACTTGGAACGGGCATCAAGAAAGAGCCATATAAAAGCGACATCAAGAGAAAATTGGAGCAAAGCTCCCTTGTTAACAGCAAAACGAGCGTTTACCTGATCAATGACCTGATCATGAAGTCAAAAATAGGTTACAGCGTATTAAGATCTACGATCCCTCCAAAGATCCGATAAAAACTATTTTACGAATTCCTTAGCATAGTACTTTGCTGTAAGTTTTTCTCCGGTAGCGTTCTTTATCATTGTGTTCCAATGCACGCTTCTTCCCGGGAAGAACACCTTGTCCTTGAAATATTCTCCTACATCTGTTCTACCGACGTAGCTCTGTCCCTTTATATCTTTAGACTTGAGTATCTTTGTTGTTATGTGGTTGTTCAATTGTGAGGCAAGAAGGGCTCCCATTAGGTAATTGTGGTAGTATGCGGGATAAAGGGCCACATGTATCTTTGTCGCCCAATCAGGGTTGTTCCTGCCAACTGGTTCTTTTACCAACTGATACTTTCTGACCAGTTTCCACCAAAGTTTGTTCAGGTCCTGATCAGGGTTCTCGTACATGGCTTTTTCGAACCTGTACATTACCTGTGACCATCTGCTGAACACAAGCTGTTCCATCCTTAATATCTTGAAACTTACGCTTGCTATGTTCCTTTCCTCTTCTTTTGAAATGTTCAACATGTCCCTCATCCATACAGGGTTGGAGGCCATCCTTCCGAACAGCATCGCTATAGC
Source organism: Bdellovibrionales bacterium (assembly GCA_022710165.1). GTDB lineage: Bacteria > Bdellovibrionota > JAFGOL01 > JAFGOL01 > JAFGOL01 > JAKLHL01. Next base: position 4,098 of record JAKLHL010000144.1, read on the forward strand.
TTCTGTTGTGAAGGTATGAGAAGGTTCCCTGTATATCCAAGGCATGCTTTGGTCCAGATACGCTTCATATACTGCATGTCCGAATTCATGAAGGGTGGTGTCCATCCATCTTTGTGAAGGCGTTATGTTGCATATCACCCTGATGTCTTTTTTCCTGTCTATGTTGTCACAGCAGGCGTG
>JAKLHL010000145.1 GCA_022710165.1 Bdellovibrionales bacterium
ATAAAAGAAAAAACACTGATCGTTGGAGTAGCAACTCATCCCTGGCTGCAGGAACTCACTCTAAGCAAGAACCTGATGATAGAGAAAATAAGACCATTCTGGGCAGAGATAGAGGACGTAAAGTTCATTCTTTCAAAGAAGAGATAAAGTTCTTCACGAATTTTTTTGCTCCGGTCTTGTCATGAAAATCACCTTCAAGCTGTGCTTCTCTTGCCGAATCTATTATCAAGGTGAACTTTGGTGAAGGCCTCATTCCCATCTCCATCAAGAAACGCCCGTCCACTATAGGTTTAGGAAAATTTTTCTGTTCCTTGTAAAGCTCGTATTCGCCCTTAAGGTATTCATAGTTGGAAAGATCCCCGTGTGATGCTTTCACATCAAAATAATTAAGATCAATATGGCTCTGAAAAAGTTCGCCTTCCCTTTCCATCAGCGACCTTAATTTTCCTTTTCTCATCTGCTCTGCGTTCCCGTAACGCATATGATCCCTTATCAAAGAGCACACAGCATCAACGTCCTTATTGGGGAGCCTCAATCTTTCCAGTATCTGTCTGGTCATCCTTTCTCCTTCTACGTCATGACCATTGAACCTTATACGGTCATTAGGGTCCTTAGGATGCACTATGGTAGGAGGTTTGCCGATATCATGCAAGAGTATGGCCCATAAAAGGACTGACCTTTGGTCCCTGTCCTGAAGTTCCTTTGCTGCAATGTCCAGCGCCAACATCGTATGGGTCCAGACATCTCCCTCAGGATGATAATTGACTGGCTGCATAACACCTTTGGTCGCGCAAAGCTCAGGCATTATTTTTTGAAGCGTGTTGACCTGATACAAGAGTTCAAAGGCGATAGAAGGGTTCCTTGCCTTGAGCATTTTATCTATCTCATCCCTTATCCTCTCGCTGCTGACACCCTTCATGGGGTCTTCTATCGCTATCATTGCATCATAAGTGGCCTTGTCTATCGCATATCCCAAATGAGCTGCGAACCTTGCGCATCTTAATATCCTGAGCCTGTCCTCTTGGAACCTTAATGCAGGGTCGCCGACGGCCCTTATTATACCGTCGTGTAGATCATCAAGCCCTCCAGTATAATCGTAGAGCTTGCTTTCCACAGGCTCCCAAAAAAGAGCATTTATGGTGAAATCCCTTCTTTCTGCATCCTGCTGAGAGGTGGAAAAAAGCACTTTGCTTGGATGTCTTCCATCCTTGTAATCTACGTCCTGCCTGAACGTAGAAACATGATAGTCATGTCCGTCAACACTTATAATGCACACTCCGAATTTCTCACCCACCAAGATCACTTTCTTGAACAGCTTCTTGATCTGGTCTGGAGTGGCGCTTGTAGCTATGTCTATTTCCTTTGGTCTTAGTCCCATGAGCACATCGCGCATACAGCCGCCGACAAAGAAGGCCTGGTGCTGATGCCCTTTTAGCGTGTTGACCACAGAAACAGCACCCTCGTAGATGCGCGGATAGAACGCCGAGGCGTTTATCTTATAGGTTATTATCTGGGGAACTGCGCTCATATGAAGCTCCATTTCTCGTTAGATATTGCCCAGCCTCTTGAAGCGCTGTAATCAAGCGAGAGTGATACATGATAGTTCTTTTTCTTTCCGTCTATCAGTGTAGTTACCATCATGCTTACTATCCTTGATGGGCCGGACCCGCCAAGTTCTATGTCCTCTATATCTATCTTGCCTTTCTTTGAATATTTGTTGTTCCTTAGCCACTTGTTGTTTATGAACTTAAGTATGGAGCTCATCGCGTCCTCTGCAGGTATTATGACCGGTGTCCCCTCGGTGACAGGATATATCTTTCTCCAGCCCTGCTCTGGCGAGATCAGGGTATAGAGCGTCATATTGCCGCTGTTCGCTCTGGATGAGAAAGTAAGGTAGATAGCATTTATTCCCTGCGGAGATGCGAGTATCCCTTTCACGTAGGCATCCTTGTAGGGAAGTGCGAACGACGGAAAGAACTCCTCAAAGCTATTTCCAAAGTCACGACTCACCATAGTATCAGCAACGAGCCACCCTTCTTGTGTAATTGCTATCTCGTGCTTTCTTGGCTCAAGTTTTTTAAGCCTGTACCATTTCTTACCGTCAAAAGAAGTGAAAACGCCAAGTATGGTAGAGACGTACATCGTCTTATCTATGTACGGGCTTATTATCACGTTCTCTTTTTTGAGCTTCACTACAGCCTCTATCGAGATAGGCAGATAACTTTCAGGGTCCATCTCTGTAGGCCGAACAAAACTGAGGATCTCTGACGGGACTTCGTATTTCTTTCCTGAATACATAATGTTGCTAATTGAACTGCTCGAGACCAGGAAGTTCTTGAAGCGCCTACCGGCACTAAAGCTCATGACAGGTCTTACCGGTAAAGGATGGGAATAAACAGAACAGTCATTTTCAAGGAAAAGATGATCACCCTGTATGCCCACACAATCCTGTTTCACAAAACCTACGGACTTTTTCCCCTCAAAAAGCTCGTACCAAACAGAAGTAGAGGTCCCTAGCAAGAGGACGTCTGAACCGGAAGGGATAACCTTGTCACCGGTATTATAGTCCTTTGCTGTCTTAATGCCTGGATAGACACTCTGACACAAAAGCATTGCTAGTAAAAGGCCAATAGTCATAAGCCTAATGATACAGACTATTGTTTAAACGGTCAACAATACAAAAAGCGCTTACATCGTGACAATAGTGGTGCCGTCAGTCTCTTTGTTCAGCGTCTTTGAGCTTTTCTTAGTTGTTTTAGGCGCCTGGGTCTCGTACGCAAGATGGTTCTTGCCTATGTGGTGGTCCGTATCAACCTCTGGCAGACCGCCGTAGTTCTCTTCCCATATCTTATCAGCATGAGTTTTCCATTCTGTTGCTATAGCGTCTATCTCACCAGCAAGTTTTCCGCCCAGGAGTGTTTCTCCGCCAGGCTGTGAAGGTTTAGCACCGAACCTTGTTATATGGTCCCTGAATACCTGTGGCCTGTCTATTACCATGCATGGCCTTAAAGGATTTGTCATCTCGCCATGACGGCTCCTTATCGCCCTAAAGTAATCAGACATCATTATCTCTTTCAACGGTTTTTCTAATACATTGTCAACGTAGAATTGAGAGAAAACACAAGGCTCGACGTTGCCGGCAGCGTTTATATGGAAGTAAGAACGTCCGCCTGCAATACATCCGCCGGTCAATATGCCGTCGTTCCAGAAGTCAGCAAGCACAAGGTCTTTTGTCTTCTTAAGGTCCTGAAGTCTCTTCCATCTGTAAGCTCTCTGTTCCGGTGTCGTCATAAGGTCTGTGTCTGGTTCCCTTCCTACAGGCATGTAGTTGAAGTACCAGCCAACACTAGCACCCTTCTTCACCATCAGGTCAACGAACTCGTCAGAAACAAGTAGTTCGTTATTGAATTTTGTAGGTGTAACTGAATATCCAAAGAATATTCCGTTCTCTCTAAGATCATCCATAGCGCCCATGACCTTTGCAAAAACGCCGTCGCCCCTTCTTTCATCGGTCTCGCCCTGATAACCTTCTATGGATATGCAAGGTACCACGTTCCCTAACTTTGCAAGTTTAGGCGCAAGGTTCCTTGTGTGTATTATGGTCCCGTTGGTGTAGGTCATGAATATCATGTCGTTATGCTTTTCAAAAAGGGTCAAAAGGTCTTCTCTTGCATAAGGCTCACCGCCAGATACCACGACGTAGTATATCCCCATTTCTTTAGCTTCGGTCATGATCCTGTCAAGAGTTGCATAATCCAATGAATCAGCCCTGTCATAGTTAGCGCTGTAGCATCCAGTACACTTCAAGTTGCATCTCATCGTCGGTGATATAACGAACAATAGAGGTGAACATCCGTTCTCTTCCTCCATTTTGTATCTTCTTGGTCTTGCATTTATAAAGTAGTTGCCGATCATGTTCTCGACAAGTTTCTTTCTTACGTTAGGATTAAGCTTTCTCCATTTGTGCTTCAAGGTCTTCATGAAGCTGAAGATGAATTCCCTACCCTCTGGGAACTTAACGATCTGTAACTGTTTTTTACTCATGTTGTACAAGAGTTCGTCCGGTAGATAGCTGACCAAATTAGCAGCACCGAGCAGCGTTTTGTTCATGATCACGTTCTTTAAACTCATTCCAATATCCCTCCTAGTTATACTAATAAACAATAATACCTACTACTTACTAAGCAATCTCCGTGCCAAAAAAATATTTATTAGTATAACTAGGA
>JAKLHL010000146.1 GCA_022710165.1 Bdellovibrionales bacterium
GATATTCTTTACGAATTCTTTGCTGAAGACGGCTTTCATAGGTCTTATGGATTCCATGAAAGGCCTTATCTTATCAAGCTGAGCATCTGTAAGAACGCCGCAGTTCTTTGCAGATTGATAGCAGTTATCCTCGTAGATGTCCCATCCGCCAAAAACTATATCATTAAGGTCAGCAAGAGGAACAAAGTCCTTTATAAGAGGCTGACGGTTGTCTGTTCTTTTTCCAAGTCTTATATGTCCCATCTGGGTCAAGGAACCGATAGGGGCATTGTAGCCTTTTCTTATAGATTCAACACCTGCGATAAAAGTAGTAGCAACTGCGCCAAGGCCCGGTATCAAGATACCAAGTTTGCCTGTTGGCTTCTTAAGATTCTTTGCGTGACCTTTTTCCATAATAGTAACGCTCCTAATTGTTTATTTGTCCCAAACCCAAAAGGGGCAAGGACAAGAGTCCTTTTATTCCAATAAAAGGACCCTGTCCATTAAAGTTTTAGGCCTGTAAATTTGAAACACTACAGCGACGATGGAATACTAAAACTACCCTCTATATTATAGAAGGTCCCTGGGTACACCCACAGCCCCGTTGGGAAGGTCCCAGAGGCCACGGTCCCATCAAACTCAAGGCAGTTGTTTTCCCAAAGGGCCTCAAGTGTATCAGCCGGGTTGCAGTAAGAGTTCTTAAAACTGGCCATCTTTGAACCTGCGGCCGTACAGCCTCCAGCCCCTAATATATCACTGTAGTTTGTACACATGGTATCTATTCCGTAGCTTGCCAAAGAACTATCAAAGGTCGCATCAGCGATAGTTCTCTTCATCACAAAAGCATTAACTTTAGCGGCTTTGTTGTTACCGACAAAGTTCGTATACATTAGGACCCCGGTGTCTGCTGTCTCACCGCTGTTGCAGTCCAAACCCCTGTATGAGCCGCCCCATCTTGGATGATAGAGCATAGAGTAACCGCTCCACACTCCCTGGACCTTATTTATTATTATCTTTATGTTCCTTGGGCCACTTACATCCTCACTGTTGCAAGGCTGGGACATGACAAGAAGGGTTACAGTGTAGTTATTCTTATCCTGATACTCTATGGTGCCTTCAAATTTTCCAGAATCATCAGAGATGAAAGACTCAACATCAAAATCAATTTTTATGGCTATGGTTTTTCCATTAACATCTATATACGTGGAAGGGACCCCATTCTCTTTTATCAGCACTTTATATTTAGTAGCATTGGTCTTTGAATAAGATACTATCTGCCCATCACCCCAGTCTATGGTTGAAGTTTCACCATCCGCAACAAAGCCCATATCCTCGTCTATATCCTCTATCATTATCTTGCTCGTATCCATAAACCTCTTTGCCATTTCCAAATAGATCCTCATCAGCTTTGGCTGGCATGCGCCTACAGCACCTGCGCCATATTCCTCACTATATTCCTCGCAAGGGTCAGCCGTAGCGTTGACCTTTACGGAAGTCCCCTCAAGTTCATACTTCAACGATGCCGGTACCATATCTGCGCTCACGGTATCAACTATGCCCGTTGGGCTTGTGTCATCACTGCCGCCAGAACAAGCACCAAGCATTAAGACCGTAAAACTAAGCAATAAAAATAAGTATTTCATACCAAACCTCCTCTTTTTTATTTCCAAATTTTAGTCCTGTTTTTAGAATATAGCCATAGAAAAGCCCCAGATCGTAAGATATACTTTAGTAAGTATGATAAAGGAACGCTTAAAGCTTAGGACCATAATAATCTCCGTCGCAGCCGGTGTAGTTATATTGGGGCTGAAGGTCCTGGCCTATAACATAACAGGTTCTGCAGCGCTCGAATCTGACGCACTTGAAAGTATAGTTAATGTAGCAGCGGCCATCTTTGCTCTTGGCGCAATAGTATTTTCAAACAGACCTGCAGACCAGGGACACCCTTTCGGGCACGGTAAAATAGAATATTTCTCTGCGGCTTTTGAAGGTGGATTGATAACATTCGCTTCCATCCTCATAATACATGAAGCCATAGATAAGTTCATTTCGCCTCAGCCATTAACGTCGCTAAATCTGGGCCTTATGATAAACTTCAGCGCCGGCATACTTAACGGAGCCTTAGGGTACTATCTAGTCTTGGTCGGTAAAAAAACAGATTCCAAGGCTCTCCAGGCAGATGGAAAGCACATACTCAGCGACTTTTATACCACAATAGGCATACTGGTCAGTCTTATAATAATGAGCTTCACTAACTATCTCTGGATAGACTCTTTGGTCGCTCTTTTGGTAGGACTGCTCTTGGCATATACCGGCGTCAAACTGATAAAGGACTCATGGAATGCACTAATGGACAAGGGCGACGACAAGATGCTTAACGATGTAGTAAGCATAATATCAGGAACAAAACCTTACGACATAATAAGCATCCACAATCTAAAGATACTAAAGTCCGGGAGCTACGCATATATAGATATACACCTGGTCATCCCTGAGTTCTACGAATTCAGAAAAGCCCACGACCTTACAAAGTACTTCACGAACTCCATACTAAAAAAAGGTAATATCGACGGAGAGTTCCATATACACATGGATCCCTGCGATACTACCTACTGCAAGAACTGCGATATTAAAGAATGCGAGATAAGAGCACACGGGTTCATACAGGGCCCTCAGCTCACGGTTTCTAATCTTACAGCTACAAGGACAGAACAGTTGAGGTCAGAATGCACGAAATAACAGGATACCTTGCCGCCTTTTTCTCTACGATCGCTTTCATCCCGCAGGTCGTAAAGATCTACAAAGAAAAATCTGCCCGATCCATCTCGTACAAGACATTCTTGATATTCACCCTGGGCGTAACCTTGTGGCTGATATACGGCATCTCACTTGAATCTATACCGATGATGATAGCAAATATCATCACAATACTGTTAAGTGTGATGATATTGACCTTGAAGTACAAATACAGGAATAACGATAAAGCTTAACTAGAGCTCTTCTCACAACCGTAAAAAAGATCGTTCCCTCCATCCCTGGACGAGTAGGGAGAAGGCGGTATTATGTAATAGTTGCTTGTCATCTTGTCTGCAACGGTCCCAACTATATAATTCTTTGGTTTGATGTGGTCCATGGCCTGCTTAGAGGCTATAAGGCAAAAAAGGTTTATATCTTTTATCCCAAGCTCTTCTGCAACTGCGACTACAGTATTCCCTGAGGCGACCCATCCGTCCACTATCAAGGCGTTCTTGAATGGAGGAACGTTCTTATACGAAACATCAATGGTCATATCTTTTCGTCTTTTTGCTGAGACAAAACCTATTTTCTTTTCAGTCATTTGATAAAGGGTTATCCCCATAGGGAGCGCAGCTCTCAGTATCGTTATGATGACATCAAACTCAAGGCCTTCAAATTTCTTGGTGTCATTGTAGGCCCTCACCGTAAAGTCGCTCATGTGACGGTATAAGTCCACACCAACGATCTTATTATCAAGACATCTTAATGCAGGATCACTGTTAAGAACTAACTTCATCTTTGTCTACTTTTTATATGGAACCTTTATGAATTTGTTTTCGTACATCTTTTTATCATAAAAATCAGAGATCTCTCCAATCTTGGTCTTTATGTGGAAAAACATTCTGGAAACTTTGCACTCCTTGATCCCTGTTCTCTTACAGAACTTATGAGTGTCTTTTTCAAGGTCAGCCATGGTCTGGCCCACATTATTGATGCTTGCCATTTTTTTGATATTAACTATCTTTCCTTTTTTCATATTAGATACAGAAATAGCATCACTATATAGTTCCAAGCCTGTTATAAGAACATTTTCATCCTTAACAGAACCTTCAAAAACCCTGTCATCATCCTCTATAAAACAGGCAACGTCTGATCTGCCTTCACCAGAACTGCCAAATCGCTTACAGCGTATGTTTAGTTCCTGTTCATCTGCCATTGCTGATGCGCAAAAAGCGGAAATAGCTAAAAAGCAAAAAATGACTTTCTTCATTATATAGACCTCCTTTAGCATTAAACCTTTTTCTCTTGATGGATTTCACCACACTATTATTCTTTAGTCTATCTAACATTATGCCAGTTATTTCATGATGTTAGCGCCGCCATGGTAGTTTTTTGACATTTTA
>JAKLHL010000147.1 GCA_022710165.1 Bdellovibrionales bacterium
CTTCTTGAGGCCATGTTAGAAGCTGAAGTTAAAAAATTCATATTCTCTTCAACGGCTGCGACTTACGGCAACCCTGTCAAGATACCAATAGATGAATCACACCCTCAGGACCCATGCAACCCATACGGGCTTTCCAAGCTTTTCATAGAAAAGATAGTCTCAACATATGAAAAGGCTTACGGTATAAAGCATATTTATCTTAGATATTTTAACGCCGCTGGCGACGACCCAGAAGGGCGAATAGGAGAGGATCATTACCCCGAGACCCACATAATACCACTGCTAATGCAGACCGCCCTCGGGATCAAAAAAAGATTTACGGTGTTTGGCAACGACTACGAGACCAGCGATGGGACTTGTATAAGGGACTACGTCCATGTAATGGATATAGCCGACGCACACGTAAAGTCCCTGGAATACCTTAACAGCACAAAAACGAGCAACGAGTTCAACCTTGGTTCTTCAATGGGCTACAGCGTTAAGGAAATAATAGCAAAAGCGGAAGAAGTTACCGGGAAAAAAATACCTGTTGAATATCAAGATAGAAGAGAAGGTGACCCCTCTGTCCTCATAGCAGGATGCAAGAAAGCAAGGGATGTCCTGGATTGGAGACCTCACTACAGCATAGAAAAAACGATACTTACAGCGTGGAACTGGCACAAAGACCACCCTAAAGGTTTTAAGGATGCAAAATAAAGCGATATTCGTGGACAGGGACGGGACCATAATTTTTGACCATGGGTATATAAAGGGCCCTGAAAAAGTGGACCTTTTACCGAAGGCAAAAGAGGCCATAGATCTTTTAAAGAGGTCAGGCTTCATGGTGTTCATAACCACTAACCAATCAGGTGTTGGCAGAGGAATGATGACCAGCAAGGACGTGGAAAAAGTGAACACAAGGCTCCTGGAACTTTTAAGTCCCAGATCTGTGGATGGGATACTGATATGCGAGCACAGCCCAGAGGAAAATTGCAACTGCAGAAAACCAAAAACAGGTCTAGTAGAGCCTGTAATAAAAAAATATAATATAGATGCAGCAAGGTCATATTCAATAGGCGACAAGGATTCTGACAAAGAGCTTGGGAATAACATTGGAGGAACGGGGATAAAACTTGGAGAGAAAGGTATCAACACACTTTGGGACGCAGCCTTGTTAATATCCTCTAAAAAATAAAATGACATACAAGGAATACGAATACAAGAACAAACCAGATTACATACAGATAGAGACCACCATAGTCTGTAATGCAAAATGTGATTTTTGCACCCAGCACAAAGTCACAAGACGTCCTGTAAAGATGGAAGAGAAGGTCTGGAAAAAAATAATAGATGATACAAGGGGACTTGGGATAACATATAGGCCTTTTCTTTTGAACGAACCTTTTGCCGACGACAGGATGCTTGAAATATGCAAATACATAAAACTAGATAAGACCGCAAAACTTGAGTTCAACACAAATGGTTCTTTGCTGACGCCAAAATTGTCAGACGAGCTCCTTGAAACAGGTGTTGATATAATGAGGTTCAGCATAGACGGCTTCTTCAAAGAGGAATACCAAAAAAGAAGAAAAGGTCTTGATTTTGATACCGTGGTAAAGAACGCTGAATATTTCTGCAATAGTTCAAAACAGAAAGGGACCTTCACGGAAGTAAGGATGATAGGTTTTCCCAACACAGAGGAAGAGCAGAAAGCCTTTAAGGATAAATGGTCAAAATTTGCGACCAGCGTCTTGATAACAGACCTTTACAGGTACCCTTGGGAAGGGCAGACCGAACCGCTCCTTAAACCATGCCTAAAGATAAGGAAAGAGATGTTCTTCTATGTAGACGGCAGGGCAACACTATGCTGCTGGGACACCAACGAACGATGCATAATTGGCGATATAAAAAAAGAAAAGGCAATGGACATATGGAACGGAGAGGTCTTAAAGGACCTAAGGAAAAAGTTAGACCAGGGTGAGAGGGACAAGGTACTCCTTTGCTCTCGCTGTGATGCATATAAGAACGTGGATTTTGAACAGAAGTGATCTAAAGTACTGTTCCAGCGAACAATAACTTGTAATATTGGAACTTAAAGCTCTCGACTAAAAGATTCTTGAAAACTTCCTCATCCTTGAACCATGAATCCCTCTTTATTGGTTTCACGGCCGTACCATAAGGTATAACTTCCACTCCAGTGTCTTCAAGGACGTTCTTAAAAACAAGCATAGACCTTTTCATGTGATACGCCGAAGTTACCAACAAGATCTTTTTCACCTGGTGTTCATCAGCATATTTAAGCACAGCCTCTGCATTCTCATAAGTGGTCTTTGATGCATTATCGACTACGATCCTATCCCTGTAGTTAATGTCCATGCCGTGACCCTTTGCCAATTCGTCAAAATTAACCCTTGCGTTGGTACCTGCAACAAAGAGCACAGGGGCGTTCATCTCTTTCATCAGCTCATAGGCAGGCCTTATCCTGCCGGAACTCCCAGTAAGAACGACCACCATATCTGTATCCCTTGGAGGGAATATCGTCTTTTGATAATTGATCACGTCGTCAGAGTATTCAGAAAGCGATATGTACTCAAGCACGACGAAAAAGACCAGGACTATAAGTCCAAAGAACAAGAAGTATTTTTTTGTATCAGCTTTGCTCAATTTCCTTCACCTCTTTTTTCCACTTGTAGAGCCTGCCAAGTGCCTCTATTGGACTAAGCGTATCAAGGTCCATGCTGGCCAGCTCACTTATAAAACGGTAACTCTCATCATCCTTTTTGTCAAACAACGAAAGCTGGTCCGTCTCTATTTTCATTTCTGTCTGTTTCCTTTCTTCCTGAAGCTTGTCCATTATTGAATAAGCCCTTTTTATTATGGATTCTGGAAGCCCGGCCATGCCTGCAACCTGTATGCCGTAGCTTCTGGACGCTGGCCTTGGCACAACTTTCCTTAAAAAGAACAAGCCGCCCTTTTCTTCCTCAACTGACATTGAGAAATTATTTGCACCATTGAGCTCATCTTCAAGGGCCGTAAGTTCATGATAGTGTGTCGCGAACATGCACTTGGCGCCTATCTTATGATGTATGAACTCGGCTATGGCCCACGCTATGGATATACCGTCGTAAGTGCTGGTACCTCTGCCTATCTCATCAAGGATTATGAGGCTCTTCTTTGTAGCAGAATATATTATGTTGGAAGCCTCTATCATCTCTACCATGAAAGTACTCTGGCCCTGGAGTATGTAATCTGTAGCTCCCACCCTCGTAAAGACCCTGTCCGTGACCGGTATCTTAGCATAAGAGGCTGGGACAAAGCATCCCATGTGACCCATTATTACCAAAAGGGCTGACGTCCTCATCAAGGTGCTCTTACCAGCCATATTAGGTCCTGTTATTATATGGAAGAAACTACCCTCACAAAGTTTTATGTCGTTAGGTACAAAATCGTCCTTCATTGTCTGGTAAAGGACCGGGTGCTTTGCATCTTTCAATTCAAGGTCATAACCGTCGTGTATTACAGGACGAACGTACGACCTGTTTATAGCTATACTTGCAAAATTTGTGACAACATCAGCTTCACTTATCCATCGTGAGAGGTCCAGCGTTGATTCCAAATAAGTCAAAGTAAAGTCATCTGCCAATTTCTGTATCAAGGACGCCTCCAGGTCTACCCTGTCCTGCTCGGCGCTAAGAAGTTTTATCTCAAGCTCTCTCAGTTCAGGGGTAATGAACCTTTCGCCGTTAACCAGGGTTTGCTTCCTTTGATAATCTTGAGGAGCAAGATGAAGATTGGCGTTACTTATCTCTATATAGTAACCGAATATCTTATTGTATTTTATCTTAAGGGACGAGATCCCCGTCCTTGCCCTCTCACTTTTCTCCATTTCAAGAAGGACCTGTCTGCTGTTGGTATGAAGGTCTATTATCCCATCCAATTCCTGGTAGTGCCCCTTCTTGAATATCCCTGCCTCCCTAAGTGTTGCAGGGAGCTGTTCGTTAAGCTCGCTGTTGACCCTTTTTGCAAAATCAAGGAGTTTGGTCTCGAACGGTCTTTCACTTTTAAGCACCCCGGAGTTAACAAGGAGCTCATTTATGTTGAACATTAGCTCTATGGTCTCGAACAGCGACCTAAAA
>JAKLHL010000148.1 GCA_022710165.1 Bdellovibrionales bacterium
TAAGGACAGCTCCGCATACAAAAGAGCTAGCTAATGATGGGAAAAGACCAGTGCTGATACCTATTACAAAAAGCCCAGGTATTGAAAAATCCATGGTGTGATAATTAGCATAGTACCTTAGGACTATACCTATTAGTACAGTAGGACACATAAGCAGGGCCAGCTTGACCCTGTCACCCACACTCTTGTTCTTTGAGAATAACAGCTTTGCAAAATAATCGAAATTACCAAGCATCGCAAACACGATTACAATAAATGCTAGCTTGATTAGCAAAAGAAAAGTAATATAGCGAATGGATTCAGTTGTAAAATCCATGAGTTTATAACTAGCACAGTAAGGACATAAATCAAGGAGGATAACTATGAAAAAGATAGAGATAAGGACGCAGAACGCACCTCTACCAGTCGGGCCATATTCTCAGGCTGTAAGGGTTGGGGACCTTTTGTTCGTTTCAGGCGTATTACCTATGGACCTTAATACGAAGACCATAGTCCAGAACACCGAACAGGCCGTAAAACTTATCTTTAGCCACCTTGAAGGTATACTACAGGAAGCAGGGATAGACAAGAACAGCGTTGTAAAGAGCACTATATTTATGAAAGACCTGTCTGAGTTCTCTGAGCTCAACAAGCACTATGCATTATTCTTTGAGGGTACACAGACCATGCCTGCAAGAAGTACGGTACAGGTGGCAAAACTGCCTCTGGATGCACCTGTAGAAATGGAGTTCATAGCTACTTTTTGATAGTATGGTCTTTAATGGCTGGGAGTAGTCTTCCGTAACTTTCCATGACCTTTAGCTGAATGACATTATCCATCTTCTTGTCATCCATGAACTGTAACATCTGCAAAGGCGTGACCGACATTAGCCCGATCCTGTTAGCAGCCTCTATTACGACTACTGATTGTTCTCTGGTGAGATTGGACTTGTTGTCATCCTGAAAAGATACCAGGGCAAGGAGTATAGCATAATTACGGGCCTGGACCTTCATATCTTCGCTGGTGCCTTCATCCTCATATATGTATGTAAGTTCATCAAGGGCACCTTGTATAAAATCAATATCGGCATCATTCAAGATCATGCTGCGTTCGACCATGTTTGAAAAGTATAGGTCAATTTTTGTCATAAAAGTTTCTTTTTCGGTAATGCTTTTTGAAACAACGACTTCGGGTTTTTGTGTTTCAATGATCCCGCCTGTTACACTCTTGCGTAGAAATGACCCATTATAATAATCTGTGCTTACAAGCCCGCCGTTAACATTGTAGCTTTGTACCATCATCGTATATTCTTCTTGTCCATTTACATCGATCACCTTCTGTTCCAGCTTTCCGTTCTCATCGAATATTTCAAGCACGCTCATATTGCCGTCTGGCCCTTGAACAGACCTTTCCGCCAATTTCCCTTTAGGGCCATAAGAATAATAACGGCAAAGTTTGCCATTCTCGTCGTAGAATTCTTCTTTCTTTATCATACCTTGCTCTGTTCTATCTATAATGCTGCTTATAAGCCCTGTATCTTTATTATAATTCTCCTGTCTTTTCTTGCTGCCGCTTTCGTAATAGATCTGCCTGGTCTGTAAAACTCCATTTTTTGAATAGTACTCAAGGAGTTTTCGTTTGCCATTGCTATGATATTCCTCTTTTATAAAAGTCTTTGTATTGTTGTCGTTCTCTAGGCTATTAAGCATGTTGTTGCAGAGCTCTATACTGCTCTCTATCTCTTCCTTGTCGAGCTTATAGATCATTATCTTTCCCATGGAGTTCTCATCCATGACCTTTGTCAGGACTTTCCTTAGGTCTTCAAGGAGCAATATCTTTAACTCTTCAGATTTCATGAAACTCGCCATGTCCAGCACAACACGCAAAAGCCCCCTGCTCTTCCAGTTAGAACCAAGATTGCCGAGCAGGATGTCTACATCCCTCTGAGCAGGCTCACGAGTGATACTGTTCAATAATTCAATGGTCCCGTTAAGGTCCCAGGTTGACGAAGGCCTGCCAGGTTTATCAAACTTACCTTCCTTAAAGGACTTATATCTTTCGTCGTTCCATATATCGCTGAACCAAACCGATGGTTCTATCAGCGACTCTTCTTCATAATATGACCTATATAAAGACAACAAGACGTCTGCCTGAACTGCATATTTAAAACTGGTCACTGAATTCCTGTTAGACCTTGCCCCTGGATCAGGCCTTGTGATGCAATACTCTGCAAATCCATCCTTGAACAAGAGTTTCTTTGTCGAGATATCAAGAACGTTCTTGATCCTGGCACTGCCAAAAAGATCAACAGGAAGGACCCTGTATACTTCATCGATATAATCGTTAAGACTGGTAGCAGGGACCTTTCTAAAGGGCTCATCACCCATGTATAACTTTATACCGGCGAACAGTTTGTAGGCTTTGCTAAGTTTTGATATTTCCTCATCTGAACCGCTTATCTTGCTGTAGTTAACTGTAAAGTCATAAAGTTTGTTGATCTGGTTGTAGGTCAAAATGCCCATATCCAGCTTTTCAACATACTGTTTGAAAGTCGGATAAAGCTCTTTCATCTTGGCAAGGTTCTTCTTCTCATAGAAAAGCTTATGCCAATTACTCGTCCGATCCGTTATGCTCTTTACGTCATCTATCTCGTATTGGGCAAAACATGGGACGGATAACAGTATCAGTGTACAAAAGAGGACTATTTGCCTCATTTCTTTATAAGACCCCTTCCATATTCTATTAGGCCGTCGCTGAACCTAATAATGGACTTATCGGTGAACTGTATGCCTAAAGACCTCTCGATCTCTTCTGGTCTGAAACGTGCTGTAACGGTTGTAACACTTATAAGACCCATCATCTCAAAGGTATCTGTGACGGTCCTTAAGACGTCTCTGGTCTTCATCAAACCGCTGCTGTTGCTTAAAGCCCCATAAAGGACAGCCATGTTGTAATAGTATTCTATTCCCAGGTTCATGGCAAAATAGCTGTAAAGGCCTCCTGAATTATCTATACCAAAGAGGACTTTTCTTTCAGCTTCACCTAAAACGCAGTCCTTCTCATCAGCAACATAAATGTTAAAAGCTTCTACCATTTTTCCCATATCCATATCTTCATCAAGCAAACCTCTTTCAGACAAATAATCTGTTAAAAGGATCGACACTTCAGACTTATCGACGCTCTTATAAGAGATCTGGCCATTCTTGAACTTATCACTGATATTTTTATCCAGCTTATTTATATAGGCTTCCTTTACCTCAAGGTTGCTCTGCTCATATTTATTTATTGAGGAGTTATATTCATACAGTGACTTAGAAACAAGCTCCACTTCATTTATCCTATTCATGGTCACCATCTTGATAGTAGGATAACTTACTTCATCTAGAGATATTGACTTATAGTCCACATAGAGTTTAACATCACTCACTGCCGACATAAAATCCATGGAAAACCCTGCAGTTTTATTATTGTTAGGCTTTAAAGAGAAAGAGTAACTTTTACCTTCTATCACATATACCAGGCCACCCTCAGTATTCAGGAATTCTATGTTCTCTCCAGGGAACAAAGAATATACCTTGCTGTGCTCCTTTATCACTTTCTTAAAGTTAGAGCCTTCTTCTCTTGTTTCCATAATAACGTTGGTAGTACGGTCCTTGCCTTTTTCTTCCCTTATCACGGTCTCAAAGGTCTTGCCTTTGGGGTCGACGTCCTTGGTTATTATCCTTAAAAGCCTGCCGTTCTTTGGATTGAACACTTTTTTAATGTAATGCCTATCGTCTGTATATTTATAGGTACTGATCTCTAGTATATATATCCCTTCAGCTTCCAGCTGGTACTTGAACTCTATTTGAGGGCCCTTCTCTTCAATATAACGAAAGACCATGTGGAAGTCGCCCTTCCTTGTTACATATTGAGATACTATCGCCTTTTTACCTTCGCCTATATTCGCTTTTATCGTCCTTGGGATGTAATAAGAAACACCATCCTCTTCATAATCACCGATGATGAGATCATTAACTACACTAAGGTCTGGCTGTGGGACATCCCCATCAGGTTGGGCAAAAGCCTTTGAAGAAAGGCACAAACAGATAACGA
>JAKLHL010000149.1 GCA_022710165.1 Bdellovibrionales bacterium
ATAATAAATTCTGGAGGATTTGACATGACGAAGATATTGATAACTGACGGTATGGACAAGAACGCCGTAGCCGATCTTAAAAAATACGGCTACGAAGTGATAGAGAAATTCTATTCAGATGAAGAACTAGGCAATGCCCTCAAGGATGTTAACGTGGTCGTTGTAAGGAGTGCCACAAAGGTAAGGGAAAAACACCTTAAACAGGCTCTTGAGACAAAGAACCTAAAGCTTGTCATAAGAGGCGGAGTAGGAATAGACAACATAGACAGCAAATTCGCTGAAGAGAACGGAATAAAAGTAATGAACACTCCTGGAGCGAGCGCTCCTTCAGTGGCTGAACTTGCACTTGCACATATGTTCGCACTTGCAAGGTTCCTTCCTGATGCAAAGACAACTATGTGCGAAGGAAAGTGGGAAAAGAAGTGCTACAACGGTATAGAGATATCAGGCAAGACGCTCGGTGTGGTCGGCATGGGCCGTATAGGCATGGAACTTGCTACGAGGGCAAGAGGCCTTGGGATGGACGTTCTTTACTATGACATAAGGAAAGAACTGGATGTTCCTAACATCTACAAAAGAGCTACTATGGACGAGATATTATCAAAGTCCGACTTTTTATCACTTCACGTTCCTATCAAGAAGGGTGAACCTGCACTGATAGGTGAAAAGGAATTCCAGAAAATGAAAGACGGTGTGTATATAATCAACTGTGCAAGAGGCGGAGTCGTGGACGAGGCTGCTTTGATAAAGGCTCTTGATTCCGGTAAAGTCGGCGGAGCTGGCATAGACGTGTATGTTGAAGAGCCTACTGCCAACATCGCACTTGTTAAGCACGCAAGAGTGAGCGTAACTCCTCACATAGGTGCACAGACAACAGAGGCCCAAGAAAGAGTAGGCGCTGAGGTCATAGAGATAGTAAGGAAGTTCTTTGAGAAATAGTTAAAGTTGTTTAAAAAGATCACAGGAGGATACGAGGTAACATGTCAACGATAAGACCATTTTGTGCCATAAGACCCAAGAAAGAATATGCAGAAAAGGTCGCGTCTAAGCCTTATGATGTGCTTAGCAGTGACGAAGCCAGGGAAGAAGCAAAGGGTAATGAATATTCTTTCCTTCACGTAGTGAAATCAGAAATAGACCTCCCAAAAGAGACTAACCTTTATGATGCAAAGGTCTATGAAAAGGCCAGGGACAATTTTAACTCCCTTATCAACAAAGGCATCCTGTTCCAGGATAAAAGCCCCATGCTCTACATATATGCCCAGACCATGAACGGCAGGACACAGTACGGGATAATGGGATGCGCATCAGTAGAAGAGTATGAAAAGAACATAATAAAAAAGCACGAGCTCACAAGAAGGGATAAAGAGGACGATAGATGCAGGCACGTAGAGACTACTAATGCGAATACAGGCGTAGTTTTTCTGACCTACCGTGACCATAGCGGTATAAACAAGGTCGTTTCTGAGTGGACCAAGAGCAACACCCCGGAATATTCTTTTACAGCACCGGACGGTATAAAACATCAGGTGTGGCCGATCACTGACGACAAGGCTGTTAGTGAGATAGTATCTTGTTTCAAACAGATAAAGGACCTCTATATAGCTGACGGGCACCATCGTTCAGCGTCTGCCTACAGGGTTGGCGCAAAAAAGAGGGACGAAAATCCTGGACACAGAGGCGACGAAGAATATAATTTTTTCCTCGCAACTTACTTCCCCGCATCACACTTGATGATAATGGACTACAACAGGATAGTTAAGGACCTTAACGGCATGAATCAGGACCAGTTCATGTCTGCAATATCAAAGAACTTTGATGTAAGCCCTGCAAAGTCTGCCAAGCCTTCAGGCCCTAAGACCTTTGGGATGTATCTGGGCGGGAAGTGGTATGAGCTTAAAGCCAAGAAAGGTACTTATCAGGAGAACGATCCTATAAATAGCTTGGACGTAGCTATACTTCAGAACAATCTTCTTCATCCTGTGCTTGGTATAGGCGATCCAAGTACTGACAAGAGGATAGATTTTGTAGGCGGTATAAGGGGAACTGCAGAGCTAGAGAAAAGGGTTAACAGCGGTGATTTTACTGTTGCTTTCAGCATGTACCCTACAACTGTAGAGGAACTTATGAAAGTCGCTGATGCTGGCATGATAATGCCGCCAAAGTCGACCTGGTTCGAACCAAAACTAAGGGACGGACTGATAACGCACGTTTTAAGTTAACTAATATTTTAGGAGAATTTATGGACTACAAAATTAAAGACATTACGCTTGCTGACTGGGGAAGAGAAGAGATAATAATCGCAGAAAAAGAAATGCCAGGACTTATGGCGCTTAGGGAAGAGTACAAAGGCAAACAGCCTCTTAAAGGCGCAAGGGTATCTGGATCACTTCACATGACGATACAGACTGCGGTGTTGATAGAAACACTAAAGAGCCTTGGTGCAGAGGTTAGATGGGCATCATGCAACATCTACTCAACTCAGGACCAGGCTGCAGCTGCAATAGCAAAAGCAGGTACTCCGGTTTTTGCATGGAAGGGCGAGACCCTTGATGAATATTGGTGGTGCACGGAACAGATGCTTACGTTCGCAGGCAACAAGGGACCTAACCTTATCGTGGACGATGGCGGTGACGCAACGCTTATGATACATCGTGGCTGTGAAGTAGAAAAAGATCCTACTATGCTTAAGAAAAAATATGACACAGAAGATGAACAGGCACTGATGAGCTGTCTTGCCAGGACCTACGAGACCAATCCTACAAAATGGCACGATATGGTGAAAGAGTGGTATGGAGTTTCTGAAGAAACAACAACTGGAGTACACCGTCTGTATCAAATGGAAAAAGAAGGAAAACTACTTGTTCCAGCTATAAATGTTAACGATTCTGTTACAAAGTCAAAGTTCGACAACCTCTACGGCTGTAGAGAGTCACTTCTGGACGGGCTTAGAAGGGCCACAGACGTAATGATAGCCGGAAAGGTCTGCGTTGTAGCAGGATACGGCGACGTAGGAAAAGGCTGTGTTCAATCATTGAGCGGATCAGGTGCAAGGGTCCTTGTCACAGAGATAGACCCTATATGCGCACTTCAGGCATCCATGGAAGGCTATGAGGTAGTTACCATGGAAGAGGCCTTGAAGGAAGGTGACGTTTTCGTTACAGCGACTGGAAATTATAATGTCATAACTGTTGATCATGTGAAGCACATGAAGGACCAGGCGATAGTTTGCAACATAGGTCACTTTGATAACGAAATAGACGTTGCGGGTCTTCAGAAGATAGCAAAAAGGAAAGAGATAAAGCCTCAGGTCGCAAAATATATAATGCCTGATGGTAAAGAGATAATACTTCTTGCCGAGGGTCGTTTGGTCAATCTGGGTTGTGCGACAGGGCATCCATCATTCGTAATGTCATGTTCTTTCTCTAACCAGACCATGGCGCAGATAGAACTTTGGAACAACAGGACTAACAGGACGCCAAAACTTACCAAGCTTTCAAAGGCCCTGGACGAAAAAGTCGCCCGCCTTCACATAGGAAAGCTAGGGGTTAGTCTTACAAGGCTTTCAAAACAGCAGGCTGAATACATAGGCGTTAATATTGACGGACCTTATAAACCAGAGCACTATAGGTATTAAGATGAAAGTAGCTGTAATAGGTAGTGGCGGAAGGGAACACGCATTAGTCTGGAAAATAGCTCAGAGCCCTAAAGTGACCAAGGTCTATGCTCTTCCAGGTAATGCCGGCATAGCTAACCTTGCAGGCTGTGTGCCTATTAAGGCTGATGACATTGCAGGTGTAGTTGAGTTCTGTAAGAAAGAGGCTGTGGACCTTGTCGTGATAGGCCCAGAAGCTCCTCTTTCAAAGGGACTCGCAGATACACTCAAGGAACACAAGATACCAGCAGTGGGACCCGACCTAAAAGCAGCTCGTCTTGAGTCTAGCAAGGTCTGGGCAAAGGATTTCATGATAAGGCACGGCATACCTACCGCTAAATACAGGAACGTTAGCAGCAAATCAGAACTTCTTAAATCCG
>JAKLHL010000015.1 GCA_022710165.1 Bdellovibrionales bacterium
TTTTTAATTCTGACTTTTTATCTGCCATCTTCCTATTCTGAAACCGCAGTTAAGGAAAACGGACCTGATCGATGGGAAAAGATAGATTCCCAGACCAAACAGGCCCTTTCATATATAGCGAACGATGATTATCTTGCCTTCGAAAAATATATGGAGAGCGTCGACAAGACTAACCCAGAGATACCGGTCTCTAACTCCATATGGGGCGCTATGTATTACAGGCTGGTCGAAGAATATAGGACCAAGGAGTTTGAGGCTGATTTTGATGATGTCATAAAACAGGCTGTAAAGGCGCTTGAAGATGAAAAACTTGATAAAGACAAGGGTGAGATCTATAAGGCAAAGAGGCTACAGTTCCTTGGCTCAGCCTACGGTTACAGGGGCATGTACAGGACCTTTAAAGGCCTCTGGGCAAGTGCTTTCATGGACGGAAAACGTGCCTGCGGGGTTCTTGAAGATTCACTTAAACTTGATCCAACCCTTACGGACAACAAGGCTGGCATAGGGACCTATCTTTATTGGAGATCTGCAAAAGCCGGTTTTGTTAAGTATCTTTTATTCTGGGGAGACAGAAGAGAGGACGGCATTAACGATATAAAATCGACGCTGAGCAATTCAAAGATAATCAAACTTTGGGCTCTTGGCGGACTTGTAAGGATATATATAGAGGAAAAGAAAGGTACCCTTGCTATACAGCATGCAGATATGATACTCGCTGAAGTGCCTAATGACATAGGAACATTAAGAAGAAAGGCCTTTGTTCTGGAAAAGATGAAAAAGCCGGAGCAGGCGATAGTCGTCTATCAGAAGATGCTTCCGATCTTCAAAAAGAACGACGGTATAAAGATACGTGGTAAGGAACTTAACTCAGCCAACGCGCAGATAGAGTGCATCTATGATATCTTAAGGCTCAACAAGGACCTTGGCGGTACTGCAATAACAGAAGAGGCAAAAAAGGCCATGATGGCGGACGTTAAGGACAATCTCTCAAAGCGCACCACAAGCTCCTTCCTCGACATCGAAGACCTGGTAAAGAAAATAGATAAATTCTGACATTGCGGGAGGCGCGTCCGAAGCCTAACGAAGCATAAAGAAAAAAGAGGCATGAAGATGGAGCGGGCGATGGGAATCGGACCCACATATGCAGCTTGGGAAGCTGCCATTCTACCACTGAATTACGCCCGCACGCTTGAAGAGCCATTTATATCATCCATTTAATTTGTTTTGTCAATAAACACTAGCCGTGTTATTTTCTCATTATGAAAAAGGAATGTCTTTGCTATCAAGGGCTTAACGAAGACTACTTTGAACTGCTCCTGGACAAGTTCAGGAGTGGAAAGAAAGGTCTGGACTTTGAACATGCAGATCCTGTTTCCATAGCTTCTCAAGAACTTCTTAGGGAACTCCCTTACGTTAACTATGAAGACCTAAAAAAGAACGGACCCGAACTCCTGAAACTCGCTAAAACTACCACCCTGTGGCTGAAAAAGATGCAGGCAGGAGTTGGTTCCTCTATAACAAGGACCTCATATCTTTCAAGGAAGAAGGGTGCAGATGCAAAGAAGATAAAACTTGGGTGCAAGGGCACTGATCTTTTTGCAGAGATAAACGGAAAGGATGTCTCAATTGCAGAGTTGCAGCTGCTTCAGGCGATACACGATGCTGAACAGGGTTTTTATTCCATGGTCATCATGCAGGATGTAGTAAGTGAAGAGACCACCTGTTCAATAAAGGAGCTTTGGAAGCGGCACTGTTTCTTTGAGACTAGGAAGACTTATGAAGAGGTCTTTAACGGCTTAAAACTTTCAAGGTTCGAAGAGATATGTCAAAATCATCAGCCAACTATAGACGCTAATGGAGAGCTTAGCAAAAAGAGGACTAATCCCGGTGGGCATGCTCTTGTGGGAATATCAGCTCTTAGGGCCTCTTATAAAGAGGCTGAAAGACCTGTTAAGGACGTCGCAGGATTGGTGGGCGTAGTGGGTAATGGAGAAGATCTTGGCAGCAGCCCAGATCCTTTAATGGTCGGCTGGATGGTAAA
Organism: Bdellovibrionales bacterium; assembly: GCA_022710165.1. Classification (GTDB taxonomy): domain Bacteria; phylum Bdellovibrionota; class JAFGOL01; order JAFGOL01; family JAFGOL01; genus JAKLHL01. The sequence continues at coordinate 2,042 of JAKLHL010000015.1, forward strand.
GAACAAAGTGCCTGCCGTGATGATAACGACAGAGAAAACAGAACTTGATATGAAGGGAGGGCAGATAGCCCTTGTTAAGGACAAAAGTGACCTTGTTTACGTTACTATAATAGAGAAAGCACAGGCAGAGCAGGCTGGCAAACTTGAACTTTTTGAGTCGCTGGGACTAAGACAGGGGGATAGGCCGGCTTTCTTTAACACCAATACGGCCATCTTTAATTATCAGGCCTTAACTCCGCTGGTAGAAGAACTTGTTAATAAAATGGGCGAGAAGGAGTTCATGAAGGCTGTATCCCCAGACCTTATCAAGAACGCAAAAAAGCAGATAGACAGCGACGGTATAGAACGCACTTATATACAGCTTGAAGGAGCAATGGGATCTGTGCTTTTGAACTTTGACAGGCTTTGCCGCCAAAGGCTCGGTAAAAAGGCCGTACACTTTATTAACGTCGAGAAAAAGAACAGGACTAAGTTCTTTACTCCAATTAAGACTGCTTTTGATTTCCTGTTACAGTTCCACTCAGATGTTTTTGAGCTTAACGTCCACAGCATGAGGCTTGAGAACAAACATATTAGTGGAATGCTCCCCGCTGTAACTTTGAAGGACAAGTACTATGATGATGTGGAGAACGTGCTTTCCAGTTTTAAGGGCACAAAAATGGCGCACCTGGAAAAACTCTATATACAGGGAAAAGTTAGGTTTTTAGGTGCTGAGCTTATAGGGGATATTGAGATAGTGAATACAAAAGATGACATCTATGATATTCAGGGACAGTTGAAGAATAAAAAACTCAGGAGATAGTGAAATGACAGAGAATGGATTTGACAGAGCACACCTTACAGAGTTCAGGGTGGTCGCAGAGAGTGCTTTTTATACGAATAACGTTGAGAAGGTTAATACAATAGAAAAGGCATACAAACTTGCCTTAAAGAACCCGGGCACCATAGTGACGGACCAAAAAGTCTATCAGCCTCAAAAGGTTGGATATCCAAAGGATGCAAAGGTTCTCCTTTTTAACGACGGCGGTGTTTTTGGACGTACTGCCGCCGCAAGAAGGATAATGGGGGATAAGGACGTAACGTCAGCAAAGTACAGCCCGATAATTAGAGAGGCTATATTTGCGCTTTCAAGGAAAGAAAAACTTTATCATGCACAAAGCTATATAGGTCTTCACAAGGACTTCATGGTCAAAGCGAATCTTTTGATACCTGCAGGCTACGAGAACAATATACTGTCCTGGCTCAGCAACTTCCAGGAGATGACCCCTCACTATAACGAGATGTATAAGAAGTCATTAAAGCTTGGTGAGAACGACATATACATAGTATCAGATCCTGATTGGAGCCATCCAGATTTTCCATACGGACTTTCTTTCTTCTCTCCAGAAGAGAACGTTGCTGTAATACTTGGTATGAGATACTTCGGTGAGTTCAAGAAGGGAACTCTTACACTTGCCTGGGGTATAGCTGACAGGCACGGATATGCATCATGCCACGGTGGATTAAAATCCTACAACGATAAGAAATACACAGCCGCGTTCTTTGGCCTTTCCGGCAGCGGCAAATCAACACTTACCCATGCTCGCCACGGCGGTAAATACGATGTAACCATCTTGCACGACGACGCTTTTATAATCAACCAGGAAACATATAAATCCATCGCGCTTGAACCTGCATATTTTGACAAGACTTCAGACTACAAGATAGGTGATGAGGCCAACAAGTTCATCGTCACAGCTCAGAACGTCGGTGTTACACAGGACGATAAAGGAAATGTGATACTTGTAACAGAGGATATAAGGAATGCTAACGGAAGGGCGGTAAAGAGCAGGCTCTGGTCGCCAAACAGGGTCGATAAGATGGAAAAAGAGATCAACGCTATTTTCTGGCTGATGAAAGACCCATGCGTTCCTCCAGTAATAAAGATAAATGATCCTATCCTTGCTTCTGGCATGGGTGCTGTACTTGCAACAAAGCGTACCTCTGCAGAAAGACTTGCAGCAGGAGTGGACCCGAACGCACTGGTGTTCGAACCTTATGCGAACCCTTTCAGGACCTATCCGTTAAAGAACGATTATTTAAAGTTCAAGTCGCTGTTCGAAAGAAAGGTCGACTGCTACATACTTAACACTGGCCACTTCATGGATGAGAAAGTAACACCTCAGGTAACTCTCTCCATCATTGAAGCGCTGGCAGAAAAAAATAACAAGGGTTATGTAAAACTATTCGGTCTTGATGCTTTTGAGTATTCTTCTGGAGGGATGAAACTGCCCGAAGAGAACAGCTGGCGTCAAAGCTTTAAGGGGCAGATAGCCTCAAGGATAGAGTACATAAAGGGTCTTGATGACAGGAATAAACTTCCTCAAGAAGTGCTTTCAGCGATGGAAGCAGTATATAGCAGGCTCTAACCGTACCTGTTCAACTTGTCGACAGGGGTAAAGGCCCTGTACAGTTAAGTCCCCTTAAAAAAGAAGTAATACCCATATAAAACAGCAACTTAGCTTAACGTAATTCCAGGCACTGAATTTGCATATCCTAATGGTAATGATAAGATCATTATGCATAATCTTGTTCCTTTTATCCTTGGGAAGTCCTTTGCTCCTTGCACAGCCCAAAGTGGATGATAAGGGCAACATGACGATTGACCTTGAAACAGGTGTCACGGACCCAAAGAATGTGCTGCCTGCCGAGGTGTATCAAGGTGCAGAGAATTACGATATAGCCAATAAGCTTGAGAAGGAATTCTACATAGATGATTTTTTTAATTCTTGCGGGGCGAACATAAATTATTCCGTTGATGATATAAAAAAGGACCTTCAAATAGATGGTCTCAAGATAGACCCAAGTGAACTTGTTATATGTCTGGGTGAGGGTGATGCAAAACTCCTGAACTATCTGCTCAGCGAGGGCTATAACGCCTACGGTATGGATGTGTGGTATGACCTTAGGAGTTATAATACCTGGGGAGTTCAAGAGACTTCAGTATCAAGGTTGTACGACATGCTTTCCGTTATTTATAATAACCAAGGCAGGATATTCAACGCCAAGGCGAACTCTTTGCCTTTAAAGACCGAGTCTGTTGATAAACTTTTCTCTAACAAGATGCTTAACAATGTAGACCCTGTGGATAGGCAGGCAGTGATCATGGAAGTCCTGAGGGTCTTAAAGGTCGGCGGTATAGCTAAGATATCCGGTTACATGCCCGACATACAGGACAACAAGAAAAGAATAGAGGACTTTCTTGATCTTCTTCAGGGTGACGGCAAGATAAGTTACGAGATCGTCGAAAAAACTATATTCAGTGTCAAGGATTCCAATAAGCAAATAAACTCATATACTATTTCAATACAGAAAACAGCGTCAATATCAGAGCAGGACTTTATAAGGGCGAAGGATCTAAAGAGTGAACGCCCTCGTACTATATCCTCTTTTTCTTTCTCCTCTAAAAAACTTACAGCTGATGAATTGGTCTCATTGCTGTCCCTGCATACCGGTTCATGCTCTTCAGATATTTCACAGCAGCTTGATCTTTTAATGGGCTCATGGGCGCTAAAAGATGGAGTGCTCTCTGAAAAGGACAGGCTCTTATTGTTCGGGACAGAACAAAAGGAAGGCCTTTACAGTTATGTGAACGATATCGTTATGAGAGGGAATTATGCTGGTGTTGACGACCTAAGCTTTTTCTTGATCATGTCGGGCGCTGTTTCATGGGTTAATGGAGATACAAATGCAGAATTTGGTGCTTTGAACAGGGACGCCAGATTACTTATATCAAGCACCTTCACTAATCTTGGCGTCTTGGACCAGGCCTTTTCAAATATAGACCTGGAAAGGAGTATAAAAGAAAGACCTCTTATAAGTGGAAGTGTAAAGTTCATGGAAGTATATAGGTCGGGGCTCGAGTCTATCAGCGTCTATAAAAAAGGTGTTAAATATTAGTTGTTGTCTTGGTCGGTGACGATATTGTTGTCGTAGAAGTAGCTTCTTAATATCTTTTTCATCATTAATTCATTCTCTTCTTGAGAAAGTCTTATCTTGGATATTGTGACAAGTTTTACGTCTTCATCGTCCATGCCGTCTTGAGACATGATAGCAGGCAAGTCCTCTGTAGCCGTGAGATCTTCATTTTCGTTGAAGTTGATCTCGATAGTGCCTCCAGTGACAGTTACCGGAATAACCCTTGCCTCTTGAGCCATTACTATTGTTGAAAGTGTTAGAATTGCGATCGCGATTAAAGTTTTCATTAGTTTTTACTCCTGTAGCCTGTCGTATTCACTACCATATGTATTTATTCCGGCTTGCGGCAACCAAGGGTTGTTATTGAGTAAGTCCATAGCCTTTTGTGTTCCCCAATAACCTACAACCCCATTGTATATTCCCATAGTCTGTAGGTATTCCTGAGTTTGTCTAGCTCTTTCAATCTGTTGATATTTATTTTTTATTGTCTCCAAAAAAATTGGATCAATGTCATAGCTCACAGTGATACTGTCGTTTTCTACTACTGGTGCTTCTGTGGTTTCAGTCTGCTGAGCCATAGCTACTGTTGAAAGTGCGCAAAAAATAATAGCTATCAAAGTCTTCATAATCCCTTACCCCTCTTACGGTTAGTTTAATTCTAGTATTGAATGTTGCAAAAAGTATACCAGTTTTTCTGTTGAAAAAAATCCAATAATAACAATGTTTTATCTTTGACAGGGCTTTGCAGAGGTATTAGGTCTTGATAGTATATGTATATATCTAAGGCACATAGTGTAATTATTCCTTGATGTTTAAGCTCCTAAAATGCTACTAATGGGGAGCTCTTATCAGGAGGTTTTATGAGAAAAGCCTTTTTATCATTAATGATAGTTTTTGTAAGTTCCTCTGCTTTTGCAATAAGCTTGAATTGTACGTCAAACAATGATGCCGCCTCTGACAGAGAACTAAAATTCATATCAGACCAAAAGGTTAACTTTTGCCCAGACCGAATAGGTCTTGGCTCCCCAGATGAGAAAGGCATGACGATAGCCAATATCGTGTATGTTAAGAAAGAGGGGCGATTCCCCACAAAGTGCATATACCGCGACTATACTGGAACAGATACCTACTGTACCTTTGTCTCGCAAAATTGATCTGGAGGTTTTTTGATGAAAAAGTTAGTTTTCTTTTTGTTATTTGCTGTCTTAAGCAGTCCTCTTTATTCGCAGACTACAGAGGAACTTATGGATGCTGCTGCTTTTGGTGATATCCCAGCGATAGAAAGGATAATCAAGTCTGACAAGGTCGATGTTGATGAGAGGGTTAATTACATAGGAATGACAGCCCTTATGATAGGCGCTGCCAATGGTAATATAGACGTAGTCGTAAAATTAAAGGAACTAGGTTCTGATGTTAACGCCAGGAATAATACTGGTATGACAGCCATAATGTTCGCCGCAACGAAGGGTGATGTAGATATGGTGGCAAAGCTCGTAGAATTAGGCGCTGATGTTAACGCTGAAGATGATTACGGAGCGACGGCACTTTCTTTGGCCAAGATACATGACCAATTTAAGATAGTTGAAAAATTAAAAGAACTCGGGGCTGTTGAATAGCATGGTTTTTAAGTCGACAGTTTTACTTTTAGCTTTTTTATCAGTATCTTCTTATGCACAGAATATCACACCAGTGCTTGATAGTTTTAAGGGCGACCAAAAGAACAGCGAGGTCACTTTCTCCTTGGCGGACAAGGTCACTTTGCCAGAGGATGAGTTCAACAGAAGGCTTGCAGAAAAACACTATGAACTTTTCACAGAGGCTGAAGTAGACGGAGTCCCTGTTTATCTTAATCTTACAACCCACCGCGTATTGCTTGAGACCTTTGATGGTAAATATAAGATCTCATTCTCTGTTATGTTCTATGACAAGCAGGGCAATGTGCTCGATTCTTTCTCTGAGGCATACTTTGATGGAACGATCATAAAAGAGGAAAGTGCCTTTAAGGCTTCTATAATGAGGACCTATTCATTCAAGGACGGTGACGTAAAGGTCCTTATAGACAGCAGGGGCGTTTACACGCTTAACATAAACTATGGAGAAAAACCTCTATATGGGGTTTTTTCTGACATTAAGTTCATATTGAACAATTAAAAGAAAACCAAGAAAACTATTCCAGCTATCATGCTTATTATTGAACCTACAAAATATCTGTTAGGCAGTTTTTTATGTTTAACGTGTTCATATATCGATGCAAATATCGGGGCTGTGTTCGCGAGCGCGGCTATTACTGCGGGGTTGTCGTAGTGTGATATCGCGTAAAGGTAAAGATAAAGTCCTATGAAACCAGCAAGGATAACAATTATCAATATCTTGCCCTTGTATTTGAGGCTCAAGTCATCGGTCCTCATTTTTATTCCCAGCAAATAGTTGTAAAAGAATAAGAGCACTATGGCCGGTACCACTCTGTAGAGATTGGCCGTCATGGGGCTCATGCTTGGGGCTAGCATGAAGGCCTTTTTTGTGAAGACCAGTCCTACAGCCTCAATGTTAAGCCCTATCAATGCTATTACAATAATAATTAGAGAACCTGTGCCGTGGCGCTTTTTCTCTAGTGCCATAAAAAACAGGCACAGTATGAGGAAGATAAGCCCTATTAGTTTGGTTATCGAAAGTGTCATGTCCAGGATGAAGTATGAATATATTGCCACCATCGACGGCACAAAGGCAGATAATATGAGTATCCTTGAAGGGCCGTTCTTTGATATTGCATAGTGGGTAAGAAGGTCAGAAAGAAAGTAAACCAGTGATCCGCTAAGTGCCAGCCATATCACAGCCTCTTTGGGTATCATTATTTTGCCGATGCTTAGGGCTGCCAGAAGAAAACAAAAGAAGACTACAACACATCTATAGAAATTGAACCTGCTCACACTCAAGACCTTTATCAAGCTTGCGTAGCCGTGGGATAAGAAACCCCAGAACATTGATGATGCGAGTGTCGCAAGGTATGCTAGGAACATGACCATCTTATACCAGAATATAGTGAATTTCGCACATATTGCTTAGATGTTTAAAGGTCCAAGGCTGGTGAACATGTTGCAGTAATGTGAATAAGTGCTGTTTATGTAGGATTTAGATAGAAAAAGATAGATAAATATAGTATAATATAGCTAATGGCGCAGGGCTTAGGAGGTGGGTATGGCTGTTGCACAATTAGCTACTAAAATAGATCTAAGGGTTAAAAGGCTCTTAGAGGCGATATGCGAATCAAGGGGATTTAAGATGAACAGGTTCATAGAGGACGCGATACTTGAAAAGATAGAAGAAATGGAAGACATCGCTGATATTAAAAAAATAAGGAAAGAACGGACCATTGCGCTTTCACAGGCACTGAGCGAACTAAAAAAGCATGGGAAAATATAGTGTAGAACTTTCCAGTACTGCTTTTAAGGCATTAAAAAAGATGCCAAGGGAAGATCTTCATAGAATATTGAGAATGATAAAGTCCTTTGAAACGGATCCTTTTCCATACGGCTCTATTAAACTTTCTGGCATGGATAAAGTGTACAGAGTTAGACTTGGAAATTTCAGGATAATATATGAAGTTAATAATAACGTTCTGACCGTACTCGTCCTTAAGGTAGGGCATAGAAGGGATGTGTATAGGTAAATAATTGATTTAGTATGGGTTTTTGATACAATAAATTTATGAAAACTATAGGCCTTATTGGCGGTTTGAGTTGGGAGTCATCAGCAGAATACTACCGGATAATTAATGAGCGAGTTAGGGAAAAACTTGGTGATCTTCATTCTGCTAAAAGCATTATGATCTCTGTAGATTTTTATGAGATACAAAATTTAGTTAGAGAAGATCATAGTGATAAAGTAGGTGAGATCTTGGTAGATGCCGCAAAAAAGCTAGAACTAGCAGGGGCAGATGTTCTGCTAATATGTGCTAATACTGCCCATAGGTTTGCAGACAAAATACAAAAGAATATTAAAATATCGTTTTTACATATCGCTGATAAAACTGCAGAAAAAATTGTTTCTGCCAACATAAATAAAGTGGCACTTTTAGGTACAAGGTTTACGATGGAGGAGCCTTTCTATAAAGAAAGGTTATCTCACTATAAAATAGAGACATTGATCCCAAATGAGCAAGACAGAGGAATGATAAATGAAATAATATTTAAAGAGCTGTGCATGGGTGTAGTAAAACGAGAGTCTAAAGAGAAATTCCAAGCAGTAATTCAAGACCTAAAAAAGAAGGGCGCTCAGGGAGTAATACTAGGTTGTACAGAAATGTGGATGCTTATTAAGTCGGAAGATTGCTCTATACCCATATTTGATACAGCGCGTATACATGCAGAGGCTGCTGTAGATTATGCATTAATTAGGCTTGCAGAAGAAGGTAGCACTTAATTATCATAAGGCCCTTTAAGCATAATCATTGGTTCTCCACATCTTTTACAAGAAACTATGCGTTGATTTTTATAACCAATCTTCATCTTGTTGCAATTTGTACACAGAAAGCTGCGAGGATGATTAAATATGTAGTCACCTAAAAGACCCAAAAGGTATACAAAGATAATTGCAACAGAGAATAATAAAATATGGAAATACCAGTAACTAAAAGCCTCATTAAAACTATTGAATGGTTGAGGCCAATCAGAACCATGCCCTGGTAGTATCCTAAAATGGTTTAGTATGGTTGCTATGGTAGTTATTATGACTATGAATAAAAAAACTATAAGTATTCCATAAAGAATTTTTTTATATTTAACCATAGATGTTATTATACATAATTTTATGTATAAAAGTTTGGCTTTGTATTACAGCCTTGGCTTTTTAACGCCCTTATGCCTGAAACAATCAGTTGTGTGGTCGTTAACCATACCGGCGGCCTGCATGAAGGCGTAGCAGATAGTGGTGCCTACGAACTTAAAGCCTCTTTTCTTTAGGTCTTTGCTCATGGCATCAGATTCCTTTGAACTGGCCTTGATGTCCTTTATCGACTTACATTTGTTATTTATTGGTTTTCCATTAACGAACTGCCAGATGTATTTGTCAAAAGTCCCGAATTCCTTTTGCACCTTTTTGAACTGTATGGCGTTAGTGACAGTAGCGGTAACTTTTAGTCTGTTACGGATTATTCCTTCATCCTTTAAAAGTTTTTCTATCTTTTTTACGTCGTATTTGGCAATTTTATCGTAATCAAAGTTGTCAAAGGCCTTTCTAAAACCCTCTCGTCTTTTTAGTATGGTGGACCAGCTTAATCCTGCCTGGAAGGCGTCCAGTACCATGAACTCGAATATCTTTCTATCGTCATGGAGCGGTACTCCCCACTCTTTGTCGTGGTAGGCGATCATTAAAGGGTCGTTTCCGGGCCAGGTACAGCGTGTTTTCATAGTTAGGGTTTCTAGCACGGAGATTGGGATCTTACAATAGGGGCGGAGGGGGAATGCTCGTCTCTTTCGAACGCCCCGGTTTACTTTTTGGGCATATTTTGACAATTTGTTTCCAAGCACATTAATCGTCTGTAAGCTAAGTCTTCAGCGTTTATTCTGGCAATTTTTGCGTTTGTATTTTCATCTGCAGATGAAATGACATTGAGTACGCTATAGTAGCAATAGTCATCCACAGCTTGTTGTTTGACTGGATTGCTTTTAATCCATTTGGCGTATTTTTTCTCACAATCCTTAATGAGAGTCGATTTTTTGTCTTTTTCTTCTGCTGTTTTTATACACGAAGTAAAGCTAAAGGACATAGCCAACAGAAAGAGGTAAATTAGTTTTTTCATAATCCTCCATTTTTAACATTCTTTTTAGCAATCAGAAAATTTTTTGTTACCCAAATGCAAAGAACAAAAAGAGTCACGGGTAGAAACATGCGGATTACATATGAAACAAAAAACTTTAATGAATGAAAAATGTTTCCATTCGCCAAACCCTCAGATAAAGTAATATATATTGCAAGGATGCTAGCAATAGCTACCCAGACAACAACAATCCACGATATCGCCTTGCCCAACTTTTTTAGCATTTCTGTTCTCCTGTAATATTACTGGTGCCACTAGAGCGCCTTATCACAATTAAAGTATCATAATTCTATAATAAACGTATCGTACTGTCCAATTTGTCCTGATATTTAAAAGGATTGTTTATGTAACTATTTAATTTTACTAAAATTATTTGTGCATCCTTTGTATTGCTTGGACACATATTATTTGTTCTGTTTCCAATGTTCTAGAGCTGATCAAGTGAGGTAATAAAAGAGCAATCAATGGATAAAAATAATAGATATAAATTTGTATTTGAATTAAAAAAGGGATTATGAATATTCAAAAGAACCTAACGTCATCAAACGATGGGATAATTTATCCAGTAGCTAACTGGATAATAACCATATCTAATTATCTCTGCCTAGTTGAGTTATTTAAATTTCTATCAGTGTGCTTTTTAAACAGGCCGTCAGTAGATTCAGTTAGACGAAATAAAAACATTGCCATCGACCTTTTTATTTTAGTTAAATGGGTTGCTATAATAGTTTTTTGGGTAACCAATTACGTTTCCACGATATCTATCGTTATTGTTTGGTATCTATTAATAACAAATATTCAAAGTTATTTTTACAACCACGTTTGGCTGAATGTTTCTATTTCAGACGAAAGAAAGCAGGCGACCAGAGAACGAAGACGACTTATAGCTGTTATTTTAGCCTTCTGTTTTTCAATAATGTGTTATGGTTACTTCTACCAAAGATGTTATTTCACTCATTTTAATTGGCCAGCCGACATAGCTCCGTTTACTAGTTCTATTACTTTTAGTTTAGGAACTGCTTTAACAGCTTTTTCTGGTAACCTCTCTCCCAATACAGATTTTGGATATTTCCTAATAGGCACACAGCTAATCATAACATTTTTATTTATAGCTATAATACTTACACAATCTATCCCACAGCTAGTGAAAAATAATATTAGGAGGTAACAGCATGGCTAGGAGAACAAGAACTTATGTGTGTTTTGATGCCGATAATGACATGGCTTACTACAGAACTATGCAAATGTGGAAAGCCAATGACAATATCGATTTTGACTTTAATAACGCACATGATTTGAATCAGATAATGCCGTGGAGTAACGAAGAAACAATCAAAAGGGACCTTAGAGAGCGCATGAAAAACTCTAAGATTTTAGTAGTATTAATTGGTGATAAAACTAGGTTTCAAAATACATATGTGAGATGGGAAATAGACTTAGCATTAGAAGCGGGCATTCCTGTAATATGCGTTAATTTAGATGGTGGAAGGGATTATAATGAAGAACTGTGTCCAAAAATACTAAGAGATCAACTGGCAATTCATATTAATTTTGGAGCTGCTATTATGCAGATTGCACTTGATACTTGGCCAGATATGCATAAAGATTTGATAGCCAAGGGGAAAACAGGCCCGAAACAATATAGTTCTGAAGTTTATTTTAATATAGACCACAAATAACTGTGGTGGGGCTTAGCTAGTTTCTAATTTATGGAAATAAGGTCAAACTGGCTAAACAAAATATTTAATAGTACAAAATGAATTCTTAAAAATTCAAATTATTAAACATCTCACGTCCCAAAATTCTATGAAGTGGCAATAATACATTATCAGGGCTGTTATTTTCCTTCACTAACACTATGAAGTTGCCTTTTTCGCTATAGCAGTTAGGAGGAATAATATCTTTTTTAAGTTTTATATGTTTCCTTTTAAGTCTTGGGCAAATGATGTGTGTTCTGCTGTTAGGGTCTATTTTACCAACAGAAATATGAATGTGGTCAGTCTGCCAATGTTTTCCGTCAATATCAGGCTGTCTAAAAGAGAGGATTAATCGTTCCGTTGCTTTATCAAAAATAAGCTCTGAGTAGTGAAACTTTGGATGAGCAAGCCAAGATGTTGCTGCTTTTAGAATGCTACTATCCCGCCACCAAAAAATCATGAGGGTACAGATATCAAGCATGCCTACCTCATTATTTTCTGAGTCCCAGAAACGATCAATAATATCGTTTATCCTATTCCTTTGAAGGTAGTCTTCAAGTACCTCTACTGGCCAAGGAACTATAATTCCAACGTTACCAATTCTACGTTCCCATTCTATTAAACTTCTAGGATAATTTTTCATTTCAATGCAATATTTATTACGTACTATTTTACATAGCAATCATATTAGTCAGATTTTTTAAGGTTGTAACAATTTGCTTATAGGAACGTCTATCACTTCCGCTATTTTCGCCAAAGTACTTATTTTTGGATCAACTAGCCCATTCTCTATCTTGGACATTGTACCTCTAGAAAAACCAGCAAGAAGATATATCTTATCTTGGCTGTAGCCTTTAGATTTTCTTACACGTGCGATATTAGCACCGAGTTTCTTAAGAAATTTTTGTTTATCCACAATCTTATTATTACCCGAAATAGAAGTTGCACTCTTCCTGTAGAAAGGTATAATGCAAGAAACTAGTTCAAAAGCCTTACAGGTAAGGGTTTAACGGGAATAAACGGGAATACAATTATGCAAAATATTATACCAAAAAAGCTCGATTCAGATACCCCTATAAAGGGTTTAAACGGGGTTAGGATTCTTGATTTTTGGCAGTGGGCTTACTCAGATATATTAGACAATAGAGCCAGGGGAATATTTGCTGAATTTCTTGTAGGGCAAGCTCTGGGGGCTACTGAAGATGTTCGTCATGAATGGGTAGAAGCAGATCTCTTATACAAAGGTAAAAAGATAGAAGTTAAAACGTCTGCTTATATACAAAGTTGGAATCAAAATAAATTATCAGAAATCAAATATGACATAGCTCCAAAAAGGAAGTGGGATCCCTTAACAAATACTATCGGAGCTGATGTTTCCAGAAATTCAGATTGCTACGTGTTCTGCTTGTATACAGAAAAGAATAAATTAAATAGCGATATACTAGATACAGATAAATGGTGTTTCTACGTCCTTTCTACATCAACACTAGATGTAAAATATAAAACTCAAAAAACAATAACACTTCAAAAATTAGAACAAGAGGCTACATCTTGCAAGATGCATGAATTAAGGTCGACTATCGAGAAGGTGTTAGTGTTAAA
>JAKLHL010000150.1 GCA_022710165.1 Bdellovibrionales bacterium
ATGCAAACAGGTTAATAACGCCCCGACCGATCCTGATCAGTGTTCTGCACTAGCTAGATGGCAGATCGAACAGCTTTGTAAATATGGTGTTATTGCAGACAAAACAAAGTGCACTAAATAGAAGAAAATAATTTAATATGCTTTGGATAAGTTCAAGTTCATGGTTTGTTATCTGTCTTCTTACAGCTTTTATCCACCAGACATATGTTTGGCTGTCATGGCGAGCAGAGCTTAACCATAAGTGGTGGACAAGAAGGTTCAAGAAAAGAGGTCTTGTTTACCACGCCACGATATTCTTCGTTCTTATATCTTTACGGCCTTTAACGATAATATTCTTAAGCATTTCTGATATGGGATCTATTAGCATGCCTCGTTGGGTATATTGGTCTGGCCTTGTATTGATGACGGTTCTTTCGGGGTACACGATCTACAGCATTGTTAGGTATTTTGATCTTATTCGTGCAACTGGAGCAGATCACTTTGATGATAAATATAAGAAAATGCCTTTTGTAAGTCGAGGCATGTTTAAATATACACCTAATGCAATGTATACTTTTGCGCTTTTGGCTTTATGGATACCTGGATGGCTTTTAAATTCAAAGCTTGGTATTATAGCAGGCGTGTTGCATCATGCTTTCGTCTGGGTACACTATTTCTGTCTAGAAAAACCTGATATAAACAAGATATATGGCGGTAATAAGCGCTAATCTTTTAACTTGTTGTGTTTCACGACCCTTGCACTTACAAGATATATTACAGCTTCTGCTATGTATTTTGCATGATCACATATCCTTTCAAGGTGTTGAGCGACAAGAAACAGGGATACGCCCCTGGACAGTGTGCTGATATCTTTTGCTATGTAATCTTCAACTAATTCTTTTTGAATGGTGTCTCTTAGACGGTTAGCTTCAGCATCCATGCTTATTACTTTTTTTGCCAGCTCCGCATCTCTTTTTATAAAAGAGTCTATAGTGGTCTTTACCATGTTCACTGCCAGCTCACTGAATATAGGTATGTCTACCAGTGGTTTTAACAGCGGTTGCGAAGATAGATCTATAGACCTTTCAGCTATGTTCACGGAAAGATCAGCTATTCTTTCTAGTTCGCCGTTTATTTTCATGCCTGTTGTTATAAATCTAAGATCTCCTGCAAGAGGCTGTCTTCTTGCCAAAAGTTCTACAGAGAAATCATCTATATCGAGCTCGAATTCGTCTATTTTCTTGTCATTATCAATTACTATCTTTGCCGTTTTTATGTCTCTGTTCTTGATAGAATCTATGGCCAGATATATCGACTCTTGTGTAAACGTGGCCATTTTCAGCAACATGTTGTTTAATTCATTTAATTCTTCATCAAATCTTCTGTCTATCATTTTGTCCTCCTTTATAATTATCCAAATCTTCCAGTGATGTAATCTTCTGTTATTTTGTGCTCGGGGTTTGTGAACATTATGTTAGTTTTGTTGTATTCAATAAGTTTTCCCATCATAAAAAAAGCAGTGTAATCAGAGACCCTAGCTGCCTGCTGCATATTGTGTGTCACGATGATTATAGTATATTTTGATTTCAAGACCTGTATAAGTTCCTCTATCTTTAATGTTGCTGTAGGATCTAATGCAGAAGCAGGCTCGTCCATTAGGAGTATTTCTGGTTGAACTGCCAAAGCTCTTGCAATGCAGAGCCTTTGTTGCTGTCCTCCAGAAAGATCAAAAGCACTTACATGGAGGCGGTCCTTAACTTCGTCCCATAATGCAGCACCTTTTAAACTCTCTTCGACCCTTTGATTTATTAACTCCTTATCTTTTATGCCATTTATCTTCAATCCGTATGCTACGTTCTCAAATATTGTTTTGGGGAATGGGTTTGATTTTTGAAATACCATTCCGACTTTTCTTCTGAGTTGGACGACGTCTATATCTTTCTTTAAGATATTATCTCCATCTATTAGTATTTCACCGTCGTATCTTGCTGTTAGTATAAGGTTGTTCATCAAATTTAGACTTCTTAAAAAGGTTGATTTGCCACACCCAGATGGACCTATTATACCGGTGACAGAGTTCTTCTCTATTTTGATGTTTATGTCAGTCAATGCTTTTACACTGCCATAGTAGAAATTGAAGTTTTTAGCTTCTATTACTATATCTTTTGCCATATTACTCCTTCCTGTTCTTTCTAAGTTTGTATCTTAAGATTATTGCGCCAAGGTTCATGGCAAAGACCAAAGCAATGAGTACCATTGCTGTTCCATATGCAATAGGTCTAACTTCAGATATTGCATGATGTTGTGTCGCCATTATGTATAGGTGGTAAGGTAATGCCATGAATTGGTCTAACAGGCTCTTGGGCAGGTGCGGTAAGTAGAAAGCAGCTCCGGTAAAAAGTATTGGTGCTGTTTCCCCTGCGGCCCTTGAGAGTCCCAAGATGGTCCCTGTGAGCATGCCTGGTATAGCATAGGGCAGGACGTTCGTTTTTATAGCCTGCCATTTTGTAGCTCCAAGAGCCAAGGAACCTTCTCTGAAAGACACGGGGATGCTTTTAAGCGCTTCTTCTGAGGCTGTTATTGTCATGGGTAGTGTCATTAGGCTTAAAGTAAAACCAGCCGCTAATATTGAGGTGCCCATGTTCATTAGTTGTACGAAAAGGACAACACCAAAAAGTCCATACACTATAGATGGTACACCTGCCAGATTCCTTATGGATATACGTATTAATTTAGTGAAAAGGTTCTGCTTTGCATATTCGTTCAAATATATCGCACAGCCCATACCTAGAGGAATGGATAATATAGCCGTTATTACCGTTACCAAGAAGGTCCCTACTATTGCAGGCATGATGCCGCCTTTTGTCATTCCATCAGTAGGTGCCTTGATAAGGAAATCAAGGTTTATAACGCTGTATCCATTTATTATTATGTTGCTAAAAATAACCACTATAATAAAAACGACCACAGCCAGGCAGGTCGCCAGAATTGAAAATCCTATTTTCTCTTTTATCCTGTTTATCCTGTTAGTCATTGTTTTTGCTTCTTGTTAAATATTAGTTCTGCAGCAAGATTAACTGCAAATGTTATCAAAAATAATGCGAGCCCAACTGCGAACAGAGCATAGTAATGAGTGCTGTCATAAGCTACTTCGCCAAGCTCTATAGCTATTGCAGAGGTCATGGTCCTTACTGAATCAGTAAAATTGGTAGGCATTGCGTTTGCGCATCCAGTAGCCATGAGTACTGTCATCGTCTCACCTATGGCTCTTCCCATGCCAAGCATAGTAGCTGCAATAATTCCAGAGGACGCAGCAGGTATCCTGACCTTGATAATCGTCTGCCATTTCGTAGCACCTAAGGCTAACGATGCTTCAGCATAAGACTTGGGTACACTTTTCAGAGCCTCCTCTGTAAGGCTTATTATAGTCGGAAGCGCCATTATCCCCAAAAGGATGGATCCGTTAATGGCATTCAAACCATCCGGAAGGTTGAATACCTTTGAGATGTAAGGGCCAACTAAAGTTATACCTATGAAACCAATTACAACAGATGGTACGCTAGCTAGTATTTCTATCACGGGTTTTGCTATCTCTCTTACTCTGTTACTTGCTATATCAGATATAAAGGCAGCAGCTCCTATACCGATGGGCACCGCAAAGAGAAGCGCTCCTATGGTAACCATCAAGGTGCTTACAAGCATGGAGAGTATGCCATAAGATTCTTTTACATATGATGTTGGGTTCCAGTCCGCGCTGAAAACGAATTCTTTGATGGATATTTCCTTGAATGCAGGAAAAGATGTCCAAACCAGTAATGCGAAGATGCCCGCTAAGACCAGTATGACAAGCAAAGCATTTACAAGGAAGCATCCATGAATGGATGCTTCCTTCAGCTTCTTTGAAAAAGAAAGTTTGTTGCTAAAACTTCCCATTTATATTTTCTTCTCTTTTCCGTTTATACCCAACAAGGCGTAGTTCTTTTCATTTTGTTTCTTGCTTATAGGAAAAAAGCCCTCTTTCTCGACTATCTTCTGCCCTTCATTACTTAAT
>JAKLHL010000151.1 GCA_022710165.1 Bdellovibrionales bacterium
TGGAACGCCAAGTTCAAAGACCGCCTTGTCCAGGGTCGGAGCGCCATTCTCAAAAACGCTAGAAGGACCTCCGCTCAAGATGATTGCCGAAGCTCCATAAGACCTTATCTTCTCTATGTCAGAGTTGCATGGCAGGATCTCTGAATAGACGCTAAGCTCTCTTACTCTTCTCGCTATGAGCTGTGTGTACTGTGAACCAAAATCAAGTATAAGTACTTTCTGCAATGTCTTATTCTCCTAATCTGTAGTTTGGCGCCTCTTTGGTTATCATTATGTCGTGTGCATGACTTTCTTTAAGTCCCTGTGCAGTTATCTTAACGAACTGTGCCTTGGTCCTAAGTTCTTGGAGGTCTTTTGCACCTACGTAACCCATTCCGGATTTAAGCCCTCCGACCAATTGATGTATGACAAGACTTAGTGAACCTCTGTAAGGCACCTGGCCCTCTACACCCTCTGGGACTAGCTTTATCGGTTCGTCCACATCATCTTGGAAATATCTGTCTTTGCTGCCTTGGTTCATTGCGCTTATTGAGCCCATGCCTCTATAGACCTTGTAAGAACGTCCCTGATAGTGGACCATTTCTCCTGGGCTTTCATCTGTACCGGCCAAGAGGCCGCCGATCATCACAAGATCTGCACCTGCAGCCAAAGCCTTAACCATGTC
Source organism: Bdellovibrionales bacterium (assembly GCA_022710165.1). GTDB lineage: Bacteria > Bdellovibrionota > JAFGOL01 > JAFGOL01 > JAFGOL01 > JAKLHL01. Next base: position 665 of record JAKLHL010000151.1, read on the forward strand.
GCCGCTGAACTTTATACCGCCGTCGGCTATAAGTTTTACATCGGAACCTTTGAGAGCCTTTGCACAATCCATGATAGCAGTAAGCTGAGGCACACCGATACCTGCGACCACCCTTGTCGTACATATAGAACCAGGGCCTATCCCGACCTTTACAGCGTCAACACCTGCCTTAACAAGCGCCTTTACAGCGTCCTCTGTTGCAATGTTACCGCCCACAACGTTTAGCTCTGGGTATTTTGCCTTTATGAGCTTTACTGTATTAAGCACCTTCTCTGAATGCCCATGAGCAGTATCAACGATTATAATATCGGCACCGGCTTTATAAAGTTCTTCAACTCTTTCTAAAGTATCAGGTGCTGTACCAACAGCAGCTCCGGTCCTTAACCTTCCTTTAGCGTCTTTACATGAATTCGGGTACTGTCTGCTCTTTTCAATGTCCTTAACGGTAATAAGACCTTTTAGATGGAACTTGTCGTCAACGACTAGAAGCTTCTCTATCCTGTGCTTTTGCAGTATCTTTTTTGCATCGTCCAGACTTGTGTGCATAGGAGTTGTGACCAGATTGTCCTTGGTCATTACATCCTTTATCTTAAGGGTCATGTTCTCTTCAAATCTTATATCCCTGTTAGTGACTATACCAACCAGCTTGCCGTTATTATCCGTGACCGGGAAACCGCCTATCTTATACTCGGCCATAAGTCTTTTTGCTTCACCTACGGTCTCTTCCGGTTTAACTGTAACAGGTTCTGTTATCATCCCTGCTTCATATTTTTTTACCTTGCTGACCTCGTAAGCCTGTCTTTCTATATCCATGTTCTTGTGGATGATACCTATACCGCCAACCTGCGCCATCGCTCTTGCTGTTCTTGATTCTGTTACTGTATCCATTGCAGCACTTACTAACGGGACGTTAAGACTGATGTCTTTTGTTATCTTCGTCCTAACATCAACCTCTGCAGGCAGGACCACGGAGTGCCCCGGAGTTAACAGAACATCATCAAACGTAAGCGCTTCTCTTACTCTATCCATAAACTACCTTCCTTTTGAACCTGCATGTGCTTTCGCAAGTTCAATATATGCTTTACCGTTATTCTTTATAGCCTCTAATTCCTGCTCCTTTAATTCTCTCTTGATGGATGCAGGCGCTCCCAAGACCATACTTCTTGGAGGTATCTTCATGCCTGGTGTCACAACAGCTCCAGCACCTATCAAACAGTTCTCACCAACTTCTGCACCGTCCAAGACCACGGCTCCCATTCCTATGAGTGAATTATCGCCTATCTTGCATCCGTGCAGAGTTGCATTATGCCCTACTGTAACTCCCTTTCCAATTATCACCGGTTTGTCATGATCAACGTGGCAAACAGTACCGTCCTGTACGTTACTGCCCTCGCCTATCTCTATCTTTTGTATATCAGCCCTTAATACAACACCGTACCAAACGCTGGAACCTTCGTGGAGTATAACGTCGCCCATAAGGTCAGCACTTTCTGCTACGAAAGCGGCTTTGGATGTATCAGGCCTTTTGGTGTTAATTTTTATCTCCACCATACTATAATTCTCCGCTCAAATGTGTTGGATGTGCTTTAACTATTTTTACCATAACATAAGAACCTGGAAAGAGCTTTTCTTTTGAAGAGAAATTAACGACCTTGCCTCCGCTTGTCCTTCCGCTGAATTTATCCGGGTCCTTTTGGCTGCTGCCCTCAACGAGCAGTTCCAGCACCTTGCCCTCAAGCCTTTTGTTCTTGTTGAACGCTATCTGTTTTTGCCTTTCCTGGTATCTGGCAAGTCTATCAACAAAGACCTTTCTGTTTGCTGGATCTTGTTCCTCACCATACTTTTTGTGGGCCACAGTACCGGGACGGGCTGAATATATGAAAGAATATGAGTTGTCGAACTCCGCCTTTTCCATCAGGTCCATAAGGTCAGCAAAGTCTTTTTCATCCTCTTCTGGGAAACCAATTATGACGTCGGTGGTAAGACAAAGCTTGTCCCAAACCCTGGAACGTTTTAGTTCTTCGATCACCTTAAGGTAATCCTCCCTCGTATAACCTCTGTTCATGGCCTTGAGTATTTTGTTGCTCCCGTGCTGTGCCGGAAGATGAAGCTGTGGACAAAGATTGTCCAGCTCCTCAAAACATCTTATTATCTCTGACGAGAAATCCTTTGGGTGTGAGGTAAGGAAAGATAGCCTTTTCAAGCCCTTTATGTCGGAGACTCTCCTAAGCAGTGACGGAAGGTCCTCGTTGTTCTCTTTCCCGAACCTTGCGATGTTCTGACCTAAAAGTGTAATGGAACTGAATCCTTTTGAGACAAGTTTTTGCGCATCCTGGACTATCTCGTCTATGTTCCTTGAACGCTCCCTTCCTCGCACATAAGGAACTATGCAGTAAGAGCAGAAGCTGTCACAACCCTTTACCACTGTAATGTATGCATGGGATGTAGAAACTGAGTCCTCAAGCACCAAGGTGTCTTGATAGGAGAACTTGTCTTGCTGATCAACGTCGACCTTGGGGCCAGAACGTCTAGCCTCCCTAAGATACTCAACTAGCCTGTCCTCTGCATCTGGGCCTATTACAGCATCCACGAATGGATATTCGTCTATTATCTCTCTTCCTTTTTGCTGGGCGACACAGCCTGTTACGACTATGTTCATGTCTGGGTTCTTCTTTTTTGCGTTTTTTAGGCCGTTCAGAACGTGCGTCAACCTTTCCTGTGGTTTTTCTCTTACTGAGCAGGTGTTTATTACCACTACATCCGCTTCAGTTGAATGGGGCTCCACCTTGTAACCGATACTCTCCAAGAGTGAACCCATCCTCTGACTGTCATGCTCGTTCATCTGACAGCCGAAAGTTAGGATCGACGCTTTCATTATTCCTCTCGCTCTAGCTCCACTAAGCTGCTGTATGACTCTATGATCTTTTGAGTATCATCACTGATCTCAAAATTATTAACATCCTCTTCAAGGTCCATGTCCTTTAGGACTTGTTTGAATACCTTGTCAGAAACAAGGTCTGCTTTTATAAGTTCCATATATTCGTGTGGAAATCTCTTTCTGATCTCCATCACCAGTTTATCAAGGTGTTTAAGTTTTTTTACCTTCTTATCTATGTTCTCAACTTTCCAGCCGGCAACATAGTGATACCTGCAGTAACCATTCACCAAAGCAGGTTCCTTGCAAAGTGATTTTTTACATTTCTTTACTTTTTGTACTACAGGAACTTCAGGTTTTTTGGCTATATGCTTTGCCTTTGGGGCCTCTTTTACGGCTTTTTTGGCTATTTTGCTTATAGTTTTAGTCGTTGTCTTCTTTAATATCTTTTTTTTGGGTTTCTTTGGGGCAGCC
>JAKLHL010000152.1 GCA_022710165.1 Bdellovibrionales bacterium
AAAAAAGCTGTCACTAACTACAGCGTTGTTTCCTATAACGACGAGATGAGCCTCTTAAGGCTTAAATTGGAGACAGGAAGAACACATCAGATACGTGTTCACATGTTCGACCTTGGCCATCCATTGGTAGGTGATGCGACATATGGAAAGAGGAAGGAAAGGAACACGGCCATAAAGAGGCAGGCCCTTCACGCTTCGTCGCTGACATTTGAACACCCTGTTTACAAGTTGAAGATGAGCTTTATATCTCCGCTTGAGAAGGACTTTAAGGAACTGATAAAGAGCGAGGGCCTGTAACGATATGTTCATTTTACTGTTTATCATGTCCATGTGCTCTACTCATGCTGTTGAACCTTCTTTACAGGAACTCTACAACGCTGAATTTAAAAAGGCTGAACTGCTTAAGACAGAATTCGACAAGTATAATGCTGCCGGCGATGTAAGGAGAGCTACCTCTGTGCTTGAAGAATTGTCCTCCATAAAAGCGTATAGGACGCCTAGAGAGATATTCTCTATATGCAAAAAGGTAAGAAAGGCTGATTGTTCCTTGTTCAAGGCCAGGGTCTTTGAGAACGAAGGAAATGCAGGGGCCGCGATGGAACTTTACCTGAGGTCGGGAAGAACAAGGGATTATGTGAGGCTCAAGGCCTTGTCAGGTCAGGACGTAAACAGCGACCTTAATTCAGCTTATTTTTCAAAGGAGGACAGAGCATACTATTCGGGCCTTTATTACCTTTCCAAGGGTGATTGGAGCCAGGCGATATCATATTTGAGCTCCAAACCGAGCTTTAATCTTTTCTATTCTTATTTAATGTTAGGCGAGCTTGGTAAAGCACGCTCTCTACTTGAGTCTTACTCAGAAGCCAGGGACCTTAATTCTGTCGTTGATAAAATGAAGATGAAAGCGGTGATGCTTTATGCTGAGAATGAACAATATAAAGCAGAGGATATTTTAAAGGAACTGCTGAAGTATTTCCCTAAGGACCCAATTTGTCTGAGGTACCTTGCCCACATATATTACAGAACAGGATGGTTCGATCTTGCCGAGGATATTTATGAAGGATTGATATCTGAGGAGTGGAGGGACACAGAGCTATATTATCTTTTATATGAGAGGACAGAAATGAGGGTCAGGTATCTAATGCCTGAAAAGTCACTTAAGGACGTCGACAGGATAATTAAAGAATATCCTGGCAGGCCCGACTTCATAGTTCAGTTCATCTCTTGGTTATTGGAATACGGGTATGTGGATATGGCAGAAAAGTACCTTGACAGGATAACATTGGGGCAGAACTCTTACACCGACAGCCTCAGATATTTTGCCGAGGGTCTTATTAAGGAATATGGTTCAAGATATCCAGAGGCTCTTGTGTCATATTCAAAGGCATATGAACTTCATTCCGCACCGGAGTACAAGGATAGAGCAGAGGCTATTAAAGAGGCTGAAAAACTGTCTGAACGTAACTCGAAGGCGCCTAGCCTGGACTGTGATAATTATTCTGTGAAGAACAGAGGTGCAGGATGGTATCTTGTTCAGATAAAAGGAACGAAACAGCAATGGCCTGTTAAATATTATGCAAGACTTGAAGGCGGAAAGCTCAGCGTGCTCTTGAAGCTAAGGTTCATCTACGACAACAAAATGAACTTTGGGGACAGGGGTATGCTTTGGTCGAAGTCCATATCATCATTATGGTCTTACGATAAAATGGACCTTAAGTCTGTAGAGGTAAAAGGCAATGACGAGGATGCCATAAGTGTGAACGTAGTTCCCTGGCCGAGCTCGTTCTACTTAAAGAGGGCTTCAAGCCACGAATGGAGCGTACTTACTCCTTTGAGGGTGATAGACCACGAAGCAGGTCACCTTTTAGGACTTTTCGATGAGTATTATGAGACTGATGCAAGGATAAGGTCCAGGAACGTTAAGAGGCACGTAGGAGAACCTGGCTCTATAATGAGGAATATGCTTTCAGGCACGCCTCAAAAAAGGCATATACAATTCATCCTATCTTCACTAAAATGTGCTAAGTGAGGAGGATATAATGGACATAAATCTGCTTCAGGGAATATTCAAAAAACATGATTGTGATGCGATATTGTTCGTTGATCCCAAGAACCTTAGGTATATGTGCGGGTTCAGGGGTAATAACGGTCTGCTTTTCTATACAAGGGAAGGAAAGATGCTTTTAGTTACGGACCCAAGGTTCGAGCTCGAGGCCAAACAGGAAGTAAAGAACGCAGAGATAATAATAAATATTAAAGAGTCAAGTTTGTGGGAGATGCCGGATTTTTACAGGGAGCATGGCATCAAAAAGCTGGGTTTCTCACCAAAGGCCATGAGCGTCGAGATGTATAACGCTATCAAGAAAGAGGCCGAAATGATAGCCGTGGACATTATCCCTTCAGCATATCGTTATATAAAGAGCCCTGAAGAGATAAAGATAATGAAGGAGGCCGCCAGGATACAAGAAGCTGCGCTGGGAGAGACCGTAGGGATGCTCGAGAATGCTCCTACTGAAAGGGTCTTTGCAGCTTATCTGGACCACCACATGAGACTGCATGGTTCAGACAAACCGTCCTTTGATACCATAATCGCCTTTGCAGAGAACTCCGCTGTGGTGCACGCCATTCCGTCGGACAAGCAAATTAGCGGGACAGGGTTCCTGCTGATAGACTGGGGCGCTATTTATGACGGCTACTGCAGCGACGAGACAGTTACCTACATGCTTGGGAAACCGACCAAGGAAATGATAAAGTTGTATGACGAAGTATATACGGCGCAAAGAAGAGCAATAGACGCTATAAAGCCAGGAGTGACCGCAGTAGAGCTTTACGATAAGGCTTATGGGTATTTGATAGAGAAAGGATATAAGAAATATATCCAACACGCGCTTGGCCATCATATTGGATTGGACATTCATGAATATCCCAAGATATTCCCTTTTACTGATTTCACTTTTAGGGAAGGGATGACCTTTACCATAGAGCCTGGGCTTTATATCCCGGAACTTGGCGGCGTCAGGATAGAGGATACTGTGATGGTCACCTCGACAGGCGTTGAATTGCTGACCAGCATACCAAAGGAGAGGAAGATCATACTTTAAGATGGATATAAGAGGGACATACATTAAGGGTAACGAGGCTTTTGCTGCAGGGAACTACGGCGAAGCACTTCACATATTTATGTCCATACTTGGCAGCAAGGACCAGGACGAGAGTCTGCTCCTTAAGATATCCCAGTGTTATCAAGAGACCGGGCATTATGACGAGGCTATAGAGTTCCTGGAAAAACTGCTTCTCTTGAACGTAGAGAAGGGTGATTTCAAGAAGGCAATTGCCGTATGTAAGAGGATACTTTCTATAGATCCCGACGATACAGAGGTCATAGTAAAGCTTGCGAACATCTTTAGGAAGATAGGCCAGCACGGAGAGGCCAGCTACTATTACAGGATAGCTGCACAGCACTATGAGTATGCGGGCTTTATGGACAAGGCCATAGAGATGCTGCAGATAGTAAGGGAACTGGGGCAGGAAGGAGTTGAAGACCTGCTCGAGATAATAAAGAACGAATATAAGAGAGGCGCAAGAACAAAGGCCAGCAGGAACATAGAACAGATAATAAAGGAACTTAAGGATGGGAGCGAATATGGTCTTTTGGACGTCGCTCTTAACCTTGCCTTATCTAACACGCCGGACTCATTCTTTTATGTAGAGGCGCTTAGCGATCTCTACTTTAAGACTGGAAGACTTAAATCCTGTTTGAAACTGTGCATATGGGGGATACATCTTAAACCATCTTCAGCGGTCATGTATTACAGGCTCTGTAAATCATTATGGGCATTAGGGCTTGATGAAGTCTCAAAGAAAGTGATGGGAACTTTGGCAAGAGGCGACATAAACATAGACGACAAGGACTATATAGAGCGTTTTAACAAGATGCTAGATCACATGAAGACCATG
>JAKLHL010000153.1 GCA_022710165.1 Bdellovibrionales bacterium
TATAATTTGCTGTGGAAGCAGGGCTGGTTTGGTGCTAGCATGGCTCTCCGTTAAGCAAGACCTAAAGTCTAATATAAAAATGGAGGAATTTGAAATGAAGAAATTAGTACTTATTTCTGTTGCTATGATGTTTGTTGCTGGAATGGCTTTCGCAAAGGCAAACGTGAATGCTGACAACGCTAAGGCTAAAGCTAATGTTGCTACAGAACAGGCTAAGACAGATGCTAAATTAATGCACCCAGACTACAAGAATGCAAAGAACGAGAAGGCAAAAGCTGACAACTACGGTCAGAAAAGAAGCACCGAAGTTAAAGCTAGGAACGAAGAAAAAAAGAACCTAAAAGCAAAAGCTGACGACATCCAGAAGGACGACAGAGACCTAAAGGCAAAAGCTAAAGTGAACAGAGAGAAAGTAACTGGCGTTAACACAGAAAAAGGAACAAAGTAAGCCAGTCGAATACTAAGAGAATAAAGAAGAGGGGCTGCATTATCATGCAGCCCCTCTTCTTATATAAGTTTCCCCTCTCTACTAACGATACTTGCTAGCACTCCTCCAAAGCATTATCGAAGATATCAACAATGCCAATATTGAGAATATGACTATCGTAGAATTACTGAAATACGAAGAGATGGAAATATCCATCTTTAAGAATATCAACAGGGCCACTACTATGCCCATCAGTGATTCACCAGCTATAAGACCTGAACTAAAAAGTATCCCTGGATCTTTGGACTCTTCCATAAAGTGCTTTTTATTAACAAAGTACCTTATAAGTCCTCCTATAAAAATAGGAACAGCCAGTGTAACTGGAAGATATATTCCTACAGCGACTGGCATTATGTATATCCTGAACTTTGAGTTCTTCTTTGCAAGGTAGAGCGAGTCTATGAGTATGCAAACTATGGCAAGCGCCACTCCGATCATTACCATGTTCATAGGCATGGTGCCTTCCCCGAACACCGACTTTGAAATGCTTGCAAAAAGATTGGCCTGCGGTGCCTTTAAACCGGTACCTATACCGTAAGCCTTATGAAGCAGAGTAAGTACCAGCGGGATAAAGAACGCAGAAACAACACCGCCTATTATCAAGCCTATCTGCTGATACTTAGGTGTAGATCCCACCATATGTCCGGTCTTTAAGTTCTGAGCTGTATCACCGCCTATACTTGCAGAAACGCAAACAACACCGGCAATACCCAGAGTAGCTATCACGGCAGATGGGTCCCTAAAACCAAGCACTATTAGTACCAGCGCTGTAAATAGTAACGCACATATTATCATTCCAGACACAGGGTTATTGGAACTTCCAACAAGTCCTGTGATGTAGCTTGATACCGCAACGAATATGAAAGCGCACACAGCCATTATCAACATCGCTGTAAAGCCAAGCGAAGGACTGCTGGTGATATATCTATAAAGGAAGAACATGCCTATGAGCGTTATGCCAAACAGGACTATTATAGAGAGCATGCTCATATCTACATCTGTTCTTTTTACCACTACGTTAGGGTCTTTCTTTAACGATTTCTTTATGTGCAGGATACCTTTCATTATCCCGCCCCTCATTGTGATTATGGACCATACACCGCCTATGAGCATACAGCCAACGCCTATGTATCTTATCTGAGAGCTCCAGAGTTCCCATGCAACGTCAAGCATAGGCGCATTTTCCATGCCGACTGGAGTACCAAGTAAAGGTATGGCAACGCTCCATCCCAAGAAACCGCCAAGGAAAACAAGGAAAGAAACATCCAGGTTTATTATGTAGCCTATGGCCAAAAGAGCCATAGAGACATCACTACCGACGTAGATAGACCTTCCTCCAAGACCAGTGGCCCACTCAACCGTACCCTTTAGCATGTTAAGTGCAGAACCAAGGAACTTGAATATGCCTCCTACTATTATGCCCATAAAAATAGGTTTGAACTGGGCTCCGCCCTTTTCACCGGCGGTAAGAACTTCTCCGCAGGCAACACCTTCCGGATATGAAAGTTCTTTTTCCTCTATTATGAGGGCCCTTCTTAAAGGTATCATAAAGATAACGCCCAAGAATACCCCGCAGATACCCATGATGACCATCGGCCAGAATTCAAATTCTGTCCATGCACCGACAAAAAGAAGTGCAGGTATAGTAAAGATCATTCCTGAGGCGACCGAGGTACCGGCGCTGGCAGTGGTCTGGACCACGTTATTTTCCAGTATCGTTCCTCTCCTTAATATACCTCTTAGCAAGGCCATAGAGATGACCGCAGCAGGTATGGACGACGCTATGGTCATACCGGCATAAAGACCAAGGTATGTATTGGCGGCGCCAAAGATCAAGGCAAGTACAGTCCCAAGAATAACGGCCCTTAATGTAAACTCCGGGATCTTTTGATCATGACTTACAAAAGGCTTAAAATTATCGTTCATAAAAACTCCTCTACCTTATATTAATGTACGCCGTGCATCCAACGCTTGATGTACTTTCTTATCACCAACAGAAGCATCGCTGCTACAAAAGCTACAGCAGCAGGGAACAAGAAGAACTTAATGTGGTTTATCTTGTCATACATGCCTGCGAACTGTCCTGCCAGTTTATTAGCTATGAAGTTAGCAAGGAACCATGCTCCCATTAGCATGGAGGCATACCTTGCTGGAGAAAGTTTTGTGACCAGCGACAAGCCAACAGGTGACAAACAAAGTTCTCCTAGGGTCAGGAACAGATACGTCCCTGTAAGCCAAAGGACTCCGACCTTTCCAAACTTATAATTAGCCCAAGCGGCTACTGCCATTATGACAAAACCGAAAGATAAAAGCGCCAAGCCCCATACGAACTTTGCAGGGGTTGAAGGCTCTTTCTTTTTCTCAGCAAGTTTTATCCAGACCCTGGAGAAAACAGGTGCGAATATAAGTATGAACGCGGCGTTCAAAGAGACGAACCACGACGCAGGAACTTCCCAATTTATCCAAGGAATGACCCTGTCAGTGGATTCAGAAGCGAACAAGGTAAGTGACGCACCGTTCTGTTTAAATGCGAACCAGAAGAATATGACAAAGAAAGCCATTATGAAGATGACGGCCATTCTCTGTTTTTCCTTAACTGTAAGAGGCTCTGCGGTCTTTGCTTTGCTCTTTCTTGACTTATGCGAAGCAGGATGATCGCCCAGACCGTTCAGATATTTTTTCTTTCCCAATATGAAAGTAAAGAAACCTATTATCATTCCAACGCCGGCAGCAAAAAAGCCCCACTGCCATGCAACTTTCTCTCCCAAGAAACCACAGACTATCGGAGCTATGGCGGCACCCATGTTTATGCCCATATAGAATATGGTGAAACCGGCATCTTTTCTTGGGTCATCCTTTTCATAAAGTCCACCGACGAGAACGGATATGTTGGACTTAAAAAGGCCGTTCCCTATTATTAAGAGGGCCACTCCAATATAAAAAGCAGTTACAGACGCTGTATAAGGAACACTAAAAAGCACGAATTGCCCTGCAGCTATGGTCAGTGCACCGGCAACGATACATTTGTTCGGACCAAAGAACCTGTCGGCAAGATATCCTCCAAGTATAGGAGTAAGAAAGACCAGGCCTATGTACCAGCCATAGATATTGCCGGCCACTTCTGTGCTCCACCCAAAATAATTCTTCATGAAAAGGACCAGGAGGGCTAGCATTCCATAGAAGCTGAACCTTTCCCACATTTCAACCGAGAATAACAAATAAAGACCCTTAGGATGCTTGGTTTTCATAAGAAAGTCTCCTTTTTGACATTTTGTTAATTAAATATATATATCCATATCAAGATTTTTCAATAAATCTTTTGCTTTAGCAGGGCTCGGACATTAAAATATCGCAATATGGGCCTTACTGATGTTAAACTCATTCCTTACATAATGCTGGGCGGGGCTTTGGGCTCTGCGCTCAGGTA
>JAKLHL010000154.1 GCA_022710165.1 Bdellovibrionales bacterium
AAAAATGCTGTAAGCCTTGCCGAATGGCAAAAACTTTTCGGCCCTTCCACAAGGTTCATGCTAAAACCTTTCGTAAGGTCACTGCTCATAGAGTCATCATTCACAAAACCAAAAACAGGTGAAGGCGTCATCCTAAGACCCCACCCTGTCTATCAGTAACCCCCACGTCGAACCGACGCAAAAATATTTATGCCTATTTTTCCTTTAGACGAGGCAGGCAAGGCGAAGCGACCAAGCTGTATATAAACATACAGCGAGGGAGATGAGTCCGTAGCCTAACGAAGTATAAAGGAAAAAGAGGCATAAAGATGGAGCCAACGTGGGGAATCGAACCCCAGACCTGCTCATTACGAATGAGCTGCTCTACCAGCTGAGCTACGTTGGCTTTTTATTGTTTGGACCTTACGATACGTTATTTTTTGTTCTTCCTTCTTTTCCTGATGATTATATAGGCGACTACGAGTGCCACTATTCCAGCACCGAGGTAGATCAAAGTATTGTCTTTTTCAGGGCCGAATTTTATATCCAGTCCTTTCTTTGCCTTACCAGGCTCTACAGGCTTCCCATCAGGCCCAAAAGTCAAAGCTCCGCCAAGTCTTGTAAGGTCCGCACTAGCCTCTATAGGCTCTGCAGGTATGTCGTTCCTTACCCTAATACTGTTTATCATTGTATAGAAATCTGCTGTGTATGAATTGAATTTTGTTTTGTGGGCGCTGAAAGTAAGGACTATGCCAAGGCCCTTTGCCACAGTGGCAAGATACCTTGTAACAAAACCAGGGACCTCGCTGTTCTCATGCTGGGAATCCAGCCACATGGTACCCTGTATGAAGCTTGACCTGAGGTACTGCTTTTTGCTGTCATATTCCTTGCCTTTTATGTCCTTAACTTTTCTTTTCTGTTCAAGACGTGCCTGATACTGTTTAAGATCGTCGTCGGGGCCTTTATATTTTGAGGCCATTACTATTATGGCTTCTTTTCTTTGGTCCGGATTTATGGGCTGACAAACGTGCTGTCCACCCTCTTGATTACACTGCCACGTATCTGGAAGGTCGAACTCAACGTAAGAGTTCACGAATTTTTTCTTTGCAAGAACCGTTGCTGGAACAAAAGATATTGCAACAAGTGCAACTACAGTTAGTTTAAACAGTCTCATTGAACCGAACCTCCCCTCTTTTATTACTTAAAGATATATTACAGCCTATCAATCATTTGTGCCAGGCAAATTGTTCCTTATGCCGGTATGTACACCGGTGAGCCTGTCATAGAATGCGTTCTGGCTCATCTCTGCGTCTGTACCTGTTTTGTTAGGATTCTTGTTCAGGTCAGTTGAACTCTGCTGTGTAAGTCCAGACGAGTCATAACCGTAAGGTCTGCCTGAGTAATCAAGCCCGCCGCCTGAACGGCCTCTGTAGTATGGACTCCTAAGATAATCCGGTGAGCTCTTTGAGTTATCGGCTGCAGAACTTGATGGAGAACCTCCTCCACCACCGCCTGCGCTAGGTGCCCCGCCTGCAGCGGCAGCATCAGCTTTCTTTTCTTCTTCTTCTTCTTTCTTTTCTTCAGGCGTAGAAACAGCCGGCTTGTCTTTCTCCGTTGATCCGAAAGATCCAGGCGCGCCTGAGCCATATTTTAGGTCCTTGCCCATTAAGCAGGCCTTATATTCCCTCTGATTCAAAAGTCCCATACCCATTAACTGATTGCACAGCATCTGGTTCTGCATGGTCTGATTCAATGAAGCAAGGGCCTTGTTTATAAGACAGATATCATAAAGGGTCATATTCTGCATAGCGCCCGTCGGTGATAAAGGGTTCCTCATCTGATAGGTCTGGGTAAGACTTGCATACGCCGCAGGGTCCGATGATGACAGTGGCTCATAAAGCTCATCTGCATTCTTATATGTGCTCTTGAAACCACTGAATATCCAGCCGAACAAACTTCTCTTTTTACCTGATTTGACCGTGGTCTTATTAGGGTTCAAAGAATAACATTGATCACTTTGCTTGAGCATTTCCATCTGCATAAGGAATTGGTCGTCAGTTACAGAGGTCTGCTGATATAGACCATAAAGCCCGACCAGCAAGTTAGCCGCCATGCCGGCGGAACTCATGCCTACTTCCCATTTCTTTTCTTTGCTCATCTTTACACCCGCAGCTACAAGGCAGGTATTGTAATCTTCCATTGCATCAGAATACTTTTTGCCGTTCTCGTTCTTGAACGCTATGGTCTTGAACTCTATCCTTTTACCGCTGGCATCCGTGGATGATACGGCTGATTTTGACTTTCCTTTCAAGCATCTTTTTATGCAGTTCTTCTTGTATGATTCCCCCAAACTCTTGGATGCACCTTCCTTGATAGCTGAACAAGCTTCAGAACAGTAGTCGGTGAAGGTCTGGTTGTTCAATATGTACTTATCAGGATCTGGTTTAACTTCTGTACATTTGCTTACATCAACTTTCTCTCCATCACTATAAGCGTCATCATCTTCTTCGTCTTCATCTTCAAAGTTCTGGGCAAAGTATTCCTGATAGTCGCTGGACAGGCTGTTAGCGTAAGCCGACTTTATGAGCTTTTGGTTCTTGATACAAACGCTTGTCTCTGGGATAAGCTCTTCATCATCGCTGATAATAGTGTTTATCTGTTCTAGTGAACAATAGTCGGCAGGGTTTGCTGCCGCTATGGTTGCTATACGTTTGCTCAATTCGGCCGAGTCTATGTCCTTTACTTTGGTAATTACAACAGGGTCTATAACGAACTTTGGTATGGTATCAAAATCACCTTCCTTCTTCTCCTTAACACTTATCCACGCGAACTTGTCATCATCATATATACGCCTTTTGGTAGTCACGACAGCATCAGCACCTGTACCAGCAACTGTCACTATAGAAGCTGTATATAGTTTACAGGTAGAAATATCATCAACAGAAAGAAGCACTTTTATAAGCCCTGGGTAATATATCTTCTCCATACTGCTGTCTGCTTTTTCAGCAAAAAAGTCCTTGCAAGGAAGTGCTTCTATGTAACAGCCCGCTGTAGTTTGCGGAGCTGTCACTATTTTAAATTCTGCAGCAGTACAATCCTTAACAACTCCTTTTCCTGACTTAAAGAACTTATAAAAAGACTTTAATACTTCCTGGGTTGAGCTTGCGTCTGCCTTTTCTGCAGCTTCGCCAGCACAGTTCAAACAGGTCTGGCCCTGACAATCAGAGGACGCATCAGGTCTTTTTACGTTAGAGCTTAGGCTTGGGTTGAATTTTGGACGGCAAACCTGTCCGTTACTGCTAGGCTTGCATAGGCTCATGAAATTCTCACCTATCCAATCCTTTAAAGACTGGCTGTTAGAATCCTTGAGTATATCGTCGTTAAAAAGTTTAACGCCTTTGAAATAAGCGCACTGTGGGGCATCCTCTACAGGGAACTTACAGTCCACAGCATCATGTTTTGTGCTAAGACAAAGGTCTGTGGCCGCTTTTGCAGTTTCTGCAACGCAAAGCTCGCTGATCCTTTTCTGTACATTAGCCTTATAGGCGCTGATGGAGTATTTTTGATCGTCTATTTTGAACATCGATGCACTTGCAGTAGTTGAGAACGAAACAATAGAGATTATAAGAAATAAAGACTTAAACATTTTACACCCTCCAACGTACAATTTTAGTTAATTGAATTATACAATAATTAGAGTAAAAAGTCAACAAGTTTTTTCACCCCTCACCTTTGCCCATTATAAGCCAAACCCGAAACGGTGTAAAAATAATAATGTCATTATGTCAAAACACTGTGCCATACAACAAAGGCTGGGCAGTTAAACTGCCCAGCCTTTATAAAATTAATATAAACTATTGTTATGCTTGTTCTTTTAATACTGCATGAGCCGCCGCAAGACGAGCAACAGGCACTCTATATGGT
>JAKLHL010000155.1 GCA_022710165.1 Bdellovibrionales bacterium
CACAGTAGCCGTAGTTCTTTATGAGCCTTGATTTGACTATGTCTATTTTTTCCTGTGTCTCTTTGTCTATTACGCCGGTGACAAGTGATGTAAGCTTTATGGTGTCCTTTTGGTCCTCGAAAAGTTTAAGTTCAAGTGCTCTGTAAAGCCTTTCGTTGGTCTTATAGTCGAACTGTTTGCCGTCCAAAGAAAGGGCGCCTATGTAGTTCATTATCTCTTTCCTGAAATCGTCCTTTCTGCTGTCTGGTATATCTATCTTTTCTTCTATGGAGCGCATCAATCTTTCATCTGGTTCCTCGTTCTCTCCGGTGTATTTGTTGCGCACTTTTTCTTTTCTTGTGAAAGCTTTTACGTTGTCTATGTAGTTAGAGCAAAGTCTTGCTATTGCATCGTCATCAGCTGATATGGCTCTCTGAACTTCGTTCTTTACGAGCTCTTCGTATTCCTGCTTTGCTACTGCAAGAAGTTCTGTGTAGTAGTGCTTCTTTTCTTCTGTATCTATGAGGTTGTGGTGTTTTAATCCGCCTTCAAGCTCGTTCATTACCATGAATGGGTTAACGCAGCCAACGTCGCCGTAGATATCAGAAACAAGAGCGTTACTTATCTTGTCCTGTATGTACCTTGGGGATATTCCCTCAAGACCTTCACGCTTCGATTCCTTCCTAAGTTCCTTTACGTCCTCTTCTGTAAAACCAGGGGACATCTTTCCATCATACAGCTTTAGCTTTTGGAGCATCGTAAGGTTGGCCTTCTTAGGCTGTTCAAGCCTTGTTAATACCGCCCAAAGCGCCGCCATCTCTATCGTGTGAGGAGCAATGTGTTTTCCTCTTACAGAGTTCTCGTTAAAATCTTTTTTGTAGATCTTTATCTCTTCTGTTAGTTTTGTGACGTAAGGTATATCGATCTTTAAGGTCCTGTCCCTTAATGCTTCCATATACTCGTTGCTCTGTAGTTTTCTGAATTCAGGCTCGTTGGTGTGGCCGAGTATTACAAGGTCTATGTCCGTTTGTGAGAATTTCTTTGGTTTTATTTTGTGTTCCTGGCTTGCTCCCAAAAGGTCATATAAGAACGCAACGTCCAGTTTTAATATTTCTATGAACTCAACAAGTCCGCGGTTACCTATGTTAAGCTCGCCGTCAAAGTTGAACGCTCTTGGGTCTGAGTCACTTCCGAATATTGCGATCTTTCTGTAGTTAACGTCTCCAGTCAACTCTGTTGAGTCCTGGTTCTTCTCGTCTTTAGGCTGGAAGGTACCAATGCCTATCCTGTCTTTTTCAGAAAGTATGAGCCTGTAAACTACGACGTGGTTCATTACTTTTGTCCAATCTCCGTCGTAGCGGGTCAAGAGCTGGTTGTATATGTAACGGCAGCTTGGGCAAAGGTCGCCTCTTATGTCTACCTTAAAGTCTGTCTTTTTCCCTTTGTTCATCTCGCTCAGGAATTTTCCTCTCATCTCTTCTGGTATGAGTTTTAAAGGCTCTTCGTGTATAGGGCACTTAAGGAATTTTTCTCCGCCTAAGAGTTTGTCTTGTCCTGCAGGAGGATTTGGGTCTATCCACTTAAAGGTGTACATTGCTCCAGCATCGGACTTTGAGTAATCCTCTAGGCCTTCTTTAAGGAGCCTTGCGATCGTGCTCTTTGCAGAACCTACAGGTCCATGAAGAAGGAGCACTCTTTTTTCTGGGCCGTAACCCTGTGCCGCCGCCTTAAAGATGTCCACAAGCTTCATCAGGGATATATCAAGACCGAACACAGCGTCTGTTCCGTTGTGGCTCTCGTCCTTAAAGAAGTTGAACCTTGTTATGTTCTTCTTGAACTCTATGAACTCTTCCTTTCCATGGGAAAGTATCATGTCATAGAGCCTCTGGAACGCGTTCCTGGTAACTTGAGGTTTTTTAGTGACTATATCGACGTAGTCCTGAAAATTACCCTCCCAGTTATATTCCTTGTACTCATCAATGTTCTGGTTCTCTTTTACAAAAGAATTAATGTCAAAGTGCGCCATACCCCCTCCTTGTAATGCCAACTGGCATTGGCATACCTAAATATTAACACCCTTTATCAAAAACACCAATATAAACGCTATTATCATTCTCTATGATCGCATAGCTGTGGTCTTTTCCAAAGTAGCCCGGGTTAACATATACACGTCCTGGATCGCTAAGCCTGCAAAGCTCTGCCACATGGGTGTGGCCTAGCACAACTGCATCAAGCCCGCCCTTTTTGAGCAGATCGAGTGCGTAGTCCTTATAGGCCTTGGACCTTTTTTCAAGCACCTGAGGTGCGTGGTCGACCTTTCTGCTAATGGATGAGAAAAAACCGGCCAGGGGATAAAGTATATTGTCCGGCGTAAGCTTTAATATTAATTGAGTGATCTTGCTCCTTAGCACCTTTTTTAAGAAGTGATACTTTGTGTCTGAGGGGTCCACTCCGTCACCGTGGCTGAAAAAGAAGTTCTTGCCCGCTATGTTTATTTTTTCAAACATAGGGGCTGAATTCAATTTAAGGTCTTTTATATTGAAACAAAAATCGTGGTTGCCGTAGGCGTAATAGACGGCGGTGCCTGAGGCGCTGATATTTTTAAGTTTATCAAAGATGTCTGGATATTTTTTGAGGACCCAGCCGGCATTGCCGTGCATGAACTCGAATATATCGCCTGCCAAAAGCAGGGCCTTTGGCTTTTGGGCCTTAACAAAGTCCAGAAAACTGGCAAAACGCCTGTGCCGTTTGCCTCCGCACCTGCCTATATGCGCATCACCTACTATGATTACTCTGCCCATAATGTATAAAAAATGTTATCATAAATAAAGATATGGGTATATTAATCTTTACCGTCTTAAGTTTTAATTTGTGCTTTGGCTTCAGCGCCAATGTGGAGCTAAGCAAAGGCTCAAGGACCATAGTTGCGTCAAAAAAAGACGGCACCATAAAGGTGATAGAGAATAAAAAAGGCAAAATAAAGGTGACCTACGACGCCACAGCCTCTTACGGTGCCCTGAGCGGCAAAAAGGAACAGCAGGGAGACTTAAAGACCCCTACCGGAGTATATTTTGGGACAAGCTTTATGGGCCCGGATGAACTGCCTGATGAGACCTACGGCCCTATGGCAGTAACACTTAACTACCCTAACCCTCTTGATATAAAGAGCCAAAGGAGCGGCGGAGGCATTTGGATACACGGCACGGATGAGAGTACAAGGCTTGGTCCAAAGACCTCTACCAGAGGCTGTATAATACTCCAGAACCCTGACCTTTTAAAACTCATCAGGTTCATCAGACTTAAAGAAGTCCCCATCCTTATCATCGGGGACAACGATAAGGTCAGCGTCGTACCTTCCAAGACCGATGGAACTTACGTTACCGTACTGGACGGGAGCCTTAAATATAAGGTAAGTACAGGGCTAGAAAAATCAAAAGATATAGTGTATGAAGAGATAAAATGAACCGGGAAAAAGACAACATAACGATATCTTTTTACAAGGGACCAAAAAGGTTCAAGGTACTCAGCCTTTCTCCAGCTTTGCTTAAAAAGATCATCCTAATAAACTCTGTCATAATAGTTTGTGCCGTCATATTCTTTTTGGCTTACCTTGTGCAGTGGGCGGATAACTGGCACATAAAAGAAAAGAACAAGCTCTTACAAAAGGAGTTAATGCTATTAAAACGGTAAACATAGATCTAAGCACTTTTGATATGGACCGCGACATGGACGTGATCAGCGTTACGTCGTACTTTAAGGGAGACTTTAAGTTCGGGCGTTATGCAAGGATAGAAGGCTCCGTTGACGGTTCCATTAAGTCTTCAGGCACTTTGATAATAGGCGACCAGGCAAAAGTAGAAGCTGACATAGAAGGAAAGGTCGTCATAGTTAATGGAAAAGTTGACGGTGATGTAAGTGCAA
>JAKLHL010000156.1 GCA_022710165.1 Bdellovibrionales bacterium
GAGATAACGGTTACTTCTTCATATGGCGCTGCAGGCTATGATCTTCAGGAAGCCTTGGATGCTATCTCCAGCAGAAAGATAGACGTAAGACCTCTGATAACACACAAGTTCCCTCTTACAAAGATACAGGAAGGTTTTAACCTGGTTGCTAATCCAAAAGATTCTTTAAAGGTTGTAATAGAGCCTTAAAGTTGTGATAAGTTCAGATCATGTTTAGGAATGTCTATATTGAGATCTCGAATGTGTGCAACCTTAAATGCTCTTTTTGTCCTACAATAAAAAGAGAAAAAAAGTTCATGTCTTTGTCGGACCTTGAGATCATACTCAAACAAGTCGCTCCAATAACCGAGTGTATAAGCCTGCACCTTATGGGTGAACCATTAACGCATCCAAAGTTGGCAGAGATGATCAAGCTCTGTGAGCCCTATGGCACAAAAGTACAATTAACGACTAACGGTATAGAGATAAATAAATTTAAGGATGTAATATTAAATTCAAAAGCCATACGGCAAGTTAACTTTTCCATTCAATGTTTTGAGGATAATTTTTCTGATAAAGACATCCACGATTATCTAAAAAAAATTATGGATTTTACGTTGTCTGCCAATGAGCTTAGGCCTGAAATGTATGTAAATCTGAGGCTCTGGAATATCGGTGATAAGTCCGCTGATAACGAAGCCGTGTTTTTGTTCATTGAAGATCTCCTTAAAATAAAGATCAATAGAAACGTTAACGTGTCTGGCATAAAAACAAAAAGGATATGGAATCAGCTGAGCCTGTCGTTTGATTCCAGGTTCGAATGGCCTTCTTTAGAGGCTGAGTGTAATGGCACTAAGGGAACTTGCTACGGATTAAAAGGGCACTTTGGGATACTTGTGGACGGAACTATTGTGCCTTGCTGCTTGGACAAAGAAGGGAATATTCCTTTGGGCAACTGCTTAACTAAAGACCTGAGTTTGATATTAAAAAGTCCGCGAGCCATTAAGATGAGAGAAGGTTTTGATAAAGGTGTTCTAGTGGAAGATCTGTGTCAGCACTGTTCTTATATTAAAAGGTTCTCTAAATAAAAAAGCTGGCGTCCTCTGCTGTTGTTAATACTCTTCAATATAAGTTATATCAAAGAGGTACTTTTTTAGCTCGTTCTTGGTCACATATAAGTAAAGCGGTGTCTTGGGATCAAAGTATTGTGTAACAACGTTACATGAAACGCCTTCACACACGAATTCTGGAGTGTTCTTCTCCAAGCACTCTCTTATTTTGTTGTTAACTTCTTCGGTAGTGCTTAGTACTGTTGTGTTGTCCTTTATTTTTTTGATCTCAGCATCTTCGTCGACTTTGTCAGACTCTACTAGTTGGTTGTATTCTTTTATCTCTTGCCTAAATGATTCTACCCATTTATCAAGGTCTTCTTTTGTCATGAATTTATTTCCGCAGTCATAGTAGTTCTGTGTTTGTAATGAAGATGGTTCTAAGTAAGATCCCAGGTAATTACCGAAAGAATTCCTAATTATATATTCTTCGTCACAATTACTGTTGATCCTTTTCCCAACGATTGTGGATGCATGAGCCCCGACTAATTTATCCTTATATTCTTTGTTGGTCAGGAATTTGGCATAATAACCTATGGCTACAGGAGTTCCAGATTCTAAAAGCTCATCTATTCTGTTGAACAAAAAGTCATTCCCTGTGATCTTGTTCTCTGTTTCGTTGACTTGTGAGGCGGACAGATCTTTTATCTTTGGTATAGTTTTTAGTTTATAAAGTTCGCTAGAAAAAGAAGACAATAGGTGGTCTATTACATTGTATCTGTTTGATCGATTAAAGATCCTTTTAACTTCATCCTTAGATAGTCTTGGGAAAACATATAAAGCGCTTTCCAAAGCGGTGTTGTAATATCTTTTATCGCCATCCTTATCTAACGAGAACAGGGTGATGTTATAAAGAAGTTTTCCGGTGCCTTCGAAATCTGGACTGTATGAGTTGACGATGGAATCAAAGAAAAAACCTTTCTTCATCGCTTTTTCCATAGCAGGGGCTGTAAAACCGGCCTTTAGCAATTTATATTCTTTATCCTTAGAGAACCTTGTCCTTAGCTTGTTCTTGATCCTTTCTGACCTTTTATAATAATAGTAAGCTATGCCAACAGAAGAGACCGAATTTTGATCATTTGTCTTGTCAAAGAAATTGTCAGAGAGCTTTTTTGGAGAGATATCTTTGCCTTTTGTTTTGTATAGGTAGTGTGTAAGAAGATCTGAAGCGGCGTATGCATAACACCAACCAATAGTCCCCTGGTTCTTTATTGGTCCGAATTCCTTGCTTAGATCTACTGCTTTAAATCCAGGATTGCTACAAGTCTTTACACCAGCAGTGACTGTTTTTGATAATGGTAAGCTTAGTAGTGCAAGGATCAGGATTGTTTTCTTCATAGTTTATCCCCTCTGTAAATAAAAGGTTAGTCAGATTATATCATAGAATTATTATTGCCTAGCGGAGATGACTCAGCCAGCAGGCCTCACACTTCCCTTCATGAAGTCCTGTATCCACGAATATAGATACCCATCAAATAACATTTACTGACGTAAACATTCAGGTTTTAGGCACAATTTTACTTCGTAAAGCTTACAGCTTTCCTTCGTAAAACCGTACCTGAAACCTGAATTTGCTGCGCGAATTATTTGATGGGATTTATAGTGGCGTCCCCAGCGGGAGTCGAACCGTACGTATGGAGCATGTTGAATGAAGATGCTTTAAAATAAAAGAGCTTAATAAAACAGATCTGAAAAAATAAGGACGCCCAGATGGAAAATTAGCACCAAGGTGCTTTAAACAACTCGTAGAGGAGTTTCTTGCCGGCCTTTACCAGCGTAGCTTTAAAATGCAAATTATTGACTTATTATAGGGGAGGGATAAAATACTTACGACTTAAAAAGTGGAGGTTGCAATTATGAAAAGTTTGGTCGTTTTAGTTGTTAGTTTGATCTTTTTGCCCTCCTGGTTATATCCTCAAGCAATTAAAGGCTGGGCCAAGGAAGGCTGCCAAGAACGCAACGGGGGAGTAGATTATAACTTGGGTAAAGGGATACTGTATGAAGGTCTTTGCAAAGATAAAAATGGTGAAAAATATATTTTTGTAACATATTTTAAACACAGATACAAAACTCCTGAAGATGACTACTCTGCAGCAATCTCTACATTTGGTACATTTGCATGCCCGTACGATAAAGATGTTGATATTTCGGAAAAAGGTCAAAAGTGTATTTGGACAGGCAGAAGCTGTGAAAAGAAAGTTAAAAATACTATGTATGAAAACTTGGTGAAAAAGATAGACGGTGTATGTGTCTTAACTTTCCTGTTTGTTAACGGATCCGATAAGAGAGACGCTATTCCTGAAGAGTACTTGTCCTGTTCAGCTCGAAATCTTGAAGAACAAAAATAATTCGTAATTGGCGTCCCCAGCGGGAAGGACTCGGCCAGTAGGCCTCGTACTTCCCTTTCCGAAGTCCTGGATCCACATAAATAGACCCATCAAATAACATTCGCTGGCGCGAACGTTCATCTTTTAATAAGCTTTTGCTTTCGTAAAGCCTCTGGCCTTACTTCGCAAAATCTTATTAAAACCTGAATTTGCTCCGCAAATTATTTGATGGGATTATTGTGGCGTCCCCAGCGGGAATCGAACCCGCGTCGCCGCCGTGAAAGGGCGGTGTCCTAGGCCGCTAGACGATGGGGACCCTTGGACATAAAAAAGTGGTGAGTCGTAATGGACTCGAACCATTGACCCTCTCCTTAAAAGGGAGATGCTCTACCAACTGAGCTAACGACCCACAAACAAGCGGAGAAACTAACAAAAGGCTTTAATCATGTCAATAATTTAATTCCTCTGGTATAA
>JAKLHL010000157.1 GCA_022710165.1 Bdellovibrionales bacterium
TGCAAGAAAATAAGGGGAACTGCAGAAGCAATTCCCCTTATATGTTTTACAAAAAAGGACCATTATTATTTTTCAACGACTACGAAGTTAGCTCTCCTGTTCTTTGCCCAAGCCTCTTCGGTCTGTGCTGCATCAAGAGGTCTCTCTTCGCCGTAGCTTATTGTACTAACTCTATCATTGCTTATGCCGAGCGCATTAAGGTACTTCTCTACAGATATGGCCCTTCTTTCTCCAAGTGCTATATTGTACTCTATAGTACCTCTATCGTCGCAGTGTCCTTCTACCTGGATCTTTACCTTGGATTCAGCCTTAAGCCATGCAACATTTGCCTTCAATATGTCCTTAGCTTCTGAAGTAAGGGTTGACTTGTCATAATCAAAATGAACAGACCTAAGAGCACCAGCTTGTCCTACATCACTGCCCCTTGCACCGTAGATAGAGGTCTTTGACTCTGTGTCGGTCTTAGTGTTTTTCTGTGAGCATGCCCCAAACAAAAGAGTTGAAGCTGCCAATAATACGAATAATTTTTTCATGTCTATCCTCCCCTAAAATTTAATACTTATTAAGTGCGCCCAATATATTACAGGCCGAGGCTATGTCAAGGAAGTATGGACTCTTCTCTGGCCATTTTAAGGTACATCTTAGCCTCTATGTTGGAAGGGCTCTCTTTTATTATGGAATCCCACTCCTCAACCGCTGCCCCTACTTCTCCTTCAAGGAAAAGAAGGTGTCCAAGTTTTACCCTGGCCTCGTAGGCACTCGGGGTCTTTAGCTTTATGGTCTTAAGGTTCTTTATGGCCTGCTTTCTGTGTCCCATCCTAGATAGACATTCAGCCATATCTGCATAGACATGGTACATCCTTGGCGAGAGCGCAAGGGCCTTCTCGAACTCCTTAAAGGCCTCTTCTGCCCTGTTATATCTTAAATAAAGCTCACCAATACTGGCGTGCTGATTTGCGAACATATAGTTTATATCATCTACATCTTCAGTCTTGCTGGTATCTGATGAACTATTCCTCATCAAAGAAACAGCTTGCGCATAAAGCTGTGAACCCTGCTCATATTTTCCGAGATCGTTATATATCAAAGATAGATTTATCGCAGTTTCAGCGTCTGAACTATTTAGCTCAAGGGCCCTCGTATAATTCTTTACCGCACGTGGAAAATTCCCTTCCTTGTGGTAAACTATGCCTAGCAGTGCATATACCCTGTGATCGTCCCCGATCTCTGTTATAAGAGGCTGTAAAAGCATCTTTGCCTGATGAAGATCGTTAACGGCTATAAGCCTTTTAACTTCCTTCAATACTGCAGATGGGTTCTCGACCGTCATTTATCAAGCCCCTCTCTTTTCCCCCTCACCCAAGAGATGTGCTTTCCTTCTGGATATGCAGTTATGTACATATCAAGATAGTAAATGGCCTCATCCCTGTTGTTAAGGTGAAGATAACAGTTGCTTATCTCTTTATACATATCCTCATCAAAACCAAGGTCACTGAAATTATTCAAAACACCCTTATATCTTTCGACGGCAGAGTCATATCTGCCTCTTTTTCTGTAGAACCTTCCTATGTATATTTCCTTCTCGGCCAGCTTTATCCTTATCTTAGTGTACTTATCAAGCGCATCCTTGAAATATATTGAGTTCGGGTAAAGCTCCATTACGGTCTTGTATTCAGACAAAGCCTTCGGTGCGTAACTTAGGTCCCTGTCCACCGACGAAGGGGTCAACTCGTCATAGCACATCCCGCTCTGGAATATCGCATAATCCCTTCTTGGGTCGCTGGGGTGGAACTCAGCGAACAGTTCATACTGCTTCTGGGCTTCCATGTACTCTTCTTTCTTGTAGTAGGTATCCGCTATCTTAAGTTCCGCATCAACAGCGTACTTACTGTACGGGAACTTGTTCTTGACCAGGTTGAACTTCTCAAGTGCCTGCTCAAAGGATGACTCTTTAAGATAAGCCTCTCCCCTAAGGTAGTAGGTCTCTGCCTTATCGGCTCCCTGTATCTTCTCTATGTTCGAACAAGATGACAGGAACATCAAGGCTGCCCCGGCCAAAATTCCGGCTAGTCCCAAAAAACGCATTTAATACACCTTTTCTTTTTAGTTAGTTACAAAAGTAACTTCGTAGTCAACATCTATATCATTAAGATGTTTTTTAATCAATTTGGAACAATGCTCTTCGAGCCAGTTCTTATAGAACTGATTCTGGACCATTATCTTGATCTTTTTATCTTCGCATGAGTGGAACTCTATTGGTTTAACCCATACGTTGAACGTATGTACGTTTAGATGGTTCTGTAAATAGGAAGTAACACTGTCCCATACATCTTTAGGCTGCTTGGGAGCGCTCGCTTGTGTTGTAAGCGGCTTGGATACTATGTTTGAAGATATAAGCGTCTGTTGCCCGCTCTTTGCCGTACCGTCTATTATCTGGTTATATTTCTGTATTACCCTATGGTCAACTATGTCCTCTAGCTTGAATATGAGCCTTCTAAGCTCAAATATGGTCTCTGTCTTATTGTCTGAGGTCTCGGCCTCCAGCATGAGGGCTTCGATCTTGGATATGCAGGCCTCTATTTCTAAAGCGAACTCCTTTATCACATCTGAGTGAACAAAAGAGATCTTCCTTAATAAGCTTGAATACCTTTCAACTATCTGGAAATAAGAATTGCAATTCCTCAAAGCAGATGAAACAGCCACTTTTGCTCCCCCCTCGATATATCTACCAGCACTCTCTAAAAACAATTTCAAAACGATTGTGGAGATATAATAAGTCTAACCATTGTTGTCAACGGCCAAAAAAATTTTTTTTATTTTTTTTTCAAAATCCAATAATTCTAATATAATAGTGAATGAACTGGTAAAGTGATTTTATGTATAAATAAGCGGTTGACAAAGCTCTTGTTTTAATGGGTGGAGCGATCAGGGGTTAAAATTGACAAGAACAAGAATTATCGACGATAAAACTATAATAGAAAGAACAAGCCAACTTATCCTTAAGTCGAGTTTTGAATTACCCTCTGATGTAATTAACACAATAAAAAAGGCCCACAAGGGTTCCAAAAATGCCAAAGAGAAAATGCTCCTCAATGTAATATTAAAGAACGCAGAGATGGCCAAAAAAGAGAAACTGGCCCTGTGCCAGGATACGGGGATATCGTGCCTGTTCGTAGAAGTGGGAACGGACGTGAAGACCACTACCCCTATAAATGAGCTTATGGATAAGGCTGTCGAAAAGGCTTACAGGTCCGGGTGCTTAAGACCGTCCATAATTGACGATCCTCTTAAGGGAAAGAACACAAAATTGAACATCCCTGCCTCTATAAGTATAGAGCACACCAGAAGAAAGGGCTTAAAGATATCTTTCCTTGCAAAAGGCGGAGGCAGCGAGAATGCATCTGGCCTTTTCATGCTGAACCCGTCGGACGGGTTTGAAGGCATAAAAAGATCGGTACTTTCCTTGGTCAAGGAAAAGGGCCCTAACTGCTGTCCTCCAATAATAGTGGGCATAGCGATAGGCGGTACTGCTGACAAAGCCCTCTTATCCTCTAAAAAAGCCCTTTTAAGGGGCTTGGGCAAGAGGAATGGCGACAAGTACTACGCAGCCAAAGAACTCGAGCTAAAGGACCTTATAAACAGGACGGGGATAGGCGTAATGGGCCTCGGCGGTGGATGCACGGCCATGGACGTATTCATCGAGGCATTACCTAGGCACATAGCTACCCTGGCGCTCGGCGTAAGCATTTTGTGCCACTCGGCAAGAAGGGGCAGCATAGAACTATGAGTATAAAAACTACGTCAATAAGCACCTGTAATTTGGATGACCTTAAGTACTTAAAAGCAGGAGATTGGATAAGATATTCCGGTCCTCTTATGACCATA
>JAKLHL010000158.1 GCA_022710165.1 Bdellovibrionales bacterium
CGAAGGTCTAAAACTGCATCCATGGGTAGAAAGAGAGGACATAGAGAGGATATACAGGTACGGGATAAGGATATATACCAGCGGTTACGCCGGCATGCCTATAATAAAGAAAGGCGACCATATCATACCAAAAAAAATAGCGACGATAATGTACTACTCTTCAAGGGTAAGGTGTTACTTTACCGAGCAGGCATGAACTCTCTTGCACAATTAAAGAAGTCTATCACCGGGGTAGACCTGTACTCAGGAAAGGTCCAGTATTCTATGGGATTATAGGTGCCTTTTTTGTAGAACAACGTAACCTCGCCGTAAACACCGTCCTTAATATATATCCTGTGGAAGAAAGCCTTGTTGGTGGCAAGCACTATGTTCTCCATGGTTATTATCCCTGGATCTATGTTAACGGTCCTCTTGCCGTCCTTTAGATATTTCAACTCAAGCTTGTCGCATAATTTTTTGTATTTGACTATTTCAGTACGTTCAACGGGTTTGCTATAGAGGACAAAGACCCTCTTGAGGCCCTCCCCCATCTCTCCCTCATAATAATCGCTCCAGACAAAGTTCATCATTCTCGAGGTAAAACAGATCCTGCCTATTTTCCTGGAAAGAACTTCAAGAATGGAACGAACATCGACTTCTTTGGACACAAGTACTGCAGTGAATAAAAGGACCTTTGCAGGCTTGTGAGGTTTGCTCATTTTATATGGTGTTCTCTAAGGAAGTTCATTATCTCTGCCGGTGTGGCAATAGAAGTCCCGACCTTGCCTACCACTATAGCAGCTGCAGCGTTAGCAAAGAAAGCGCTCTCATAGACGTTAAAGCCTGCGCAGTTAGCCAAGGCCAATGAGGCAATTACAGTATCCCCTGCTCCAGACACATCAAAGACCTCTAACGCAAAGGTAGGTATGGTCTTAGGTTCAGCGTCTTTGGAGAACACGGTCATGCCTTCCTTTCCCCTGGTTATCACAAGGTATTCAAGCGATAGCCTCTTCATCAAGGCCTTACCACAGTCATAGAGCATATGTTCGCTGTCGGTTTCAACTCCAGAAAGTATCCTGGCCTCATCAAGGTTCGGTTTTAAAAGAGTAGCGCCCTTGTAAGTGTCTGCCTTAGTATGCCTGCTTGGATCAACGAACACAGGTCTTGAGGCCTGTCTGCAAGCCTCTATCAGCTCAACCCCGAAATCTCCCTTGAAAAGCCCCTTCCCGTAGTCTTCCATTATGACCGCATCACAATCCTTAATGTGTTTCTTTACCTTCAACATCACCTTCTCTTTTATATCATCAGACAATACTGCCTTTTCCTCTCTGTCTATCCTTACAACGTGGTGAAGCCTTGAGGCAAGGACCCTGGTCTTATGCGTAGTAGGTCTGTCATTCGTCTCTACTAGGTCAGAAGTATCCACACCTATCTTAACGAGCTCCCTGTTTATTATAGCGGCGTTATCATCATGCCCGACAACTCCCACTAAAGAGCAATTGGCTCCGAGTGCCTTTATGTTACTTACGACGTTAGCACTAAGCCCCAGCCTGTTATATGTATCACTGACCTCGACCACAGGCACTGGCGCCTCTGGGCTTATCTTTTTAACGTCCCCGATAACATAACTGTCAAGGCCAACGTCCCCGATGACGAGTATGTTCAAGTTCGTTATCTTCTCAAGTAATTTACTGATATCTGTAAGCTGCATGATCTATCAAACCTCCATGAAGGAAAGGCCCATCTGTCCCATATTATCGTCGTAGACCTTTTTAGCTTTTTCAAAGACCTCGTCAACGCTTATCATATCCATGCAGTCATAGTACTCACACTTTGGTCCAAGGCATTTTAGAGTGCCCGGGCAGTCTATACCGGTCGGTGCTATCACAATGCTCTTGTTGTATGAATACGGCCCCCATCTTCTTGCAGACTGCGCTTTCACAGGCGAGAATATCGCGGCCACTGGCACACCTGTTGCTGCAGCTATGTGCATAGGTCCGGTGCTTGGTCCTACAAAAAGTTTTGACTCGCTGATAACAGCTATAAGCTCCTTAAGTGACAAAAGCCCTGCGGTATTATAAACCCTCGCGTTCCTTACATGCTGTTTGATAGAGGAAACTACCTCAGTCTCTTTTTCAGTACCCGTGATCACCAAAGGGATATTAAGGGCATTACACAGCCTGCTGGCAAGCTCTGCATAGTAAGAGTAACGCCAGTTCTTTGCTGAACCTCCGCAGGAAGTATGTATTATGAAGTAACCATGCTCAGGGCTCTCAAAGCCCGCAGACCTTAATTTCTCGAAGGCAGAAAGCACGTTGGACTTCTGGACAGGAAGGTCCAGCGTCGTTTCAAATAAAGATTCCTTAACACCAAGCATTTTCAAGAGTGCAAGATTATACTCAAGTTCATGATGATCGACCTTTGAACGATGCTGAGCCTGCCACTTGGTATAAGAGAATATCCCTCCTATCTTTGTGAGAGGACCATAACGCTCTTTTATGCCTGCTTTTTTTATTATGGACAAGACCTCTGCGTCGTAGACAAGCATAAGCGCCACCTTAACTTGAAGGTCCCTGATATGTTGTATAAGTTGTTTTGTCCTGGGAACATAGTTGGGTGAATCATCCTCGGGCTCATATTTTATGACAGATGCCAAGCCAGGGTAATTTTCCACTATAGGAGCGGCGTAAGAGGAAACCATCATGTGTATCGGTTCGTTGGGAAAAAGTTTGCTCAGCGTCTTTATCACAGGCAGGGACAATACAACATCCCCTACCCTGTCCGTCCTCGTTATCAATATGCCGCCTTTCTGTTCCATAAAAGCTCCGTTAATAAGATGGTTTCACAGCCAAGGCCCTCACCTTGTATTCCGTTCCCTGATGCCTCTCGTCGTAATACAAAATGTTCCAGTCCTTGAGCATACGGGCCAGCTCAAAAGGTTTGTAACACTCCTCAACAGGAATATCCAGGCCCGGGTTGTTCTTAAGATGGTTTAACGTATAAACCTCAAGCAGTAAAGTGCCACCTATGCCAAGCCCCTTCTTAATTTCATCAATAAGTCTGGAAGAGGCCTTTATGTCAACGGCTATCACCGTGTCATATTTGTGGATCGGCATAAGGAAAAAGTCCAGGGACTGGACCTTGAACTCAGCCTTTCCGTTAAAAGATCCCGACCTCGCCTTGCATTTTTCTATGGCAACATCGCTAAAATCTATGCCTTCCATCTCAAAACCCTTCTCTGCAAGATAGAAAGTGTTCCTGCCAGTACCACAGCCTATATCCATGGCCTTCCCCTTTTTAAGGTTCGGCAGCATCTGAGAGAGAAAGCTGGAGGGGTCCTCCTCTTTTAGTCCGGCATCCGAGCTGTAAAAACCATTCCAATAATTCTTATCCCTAGCAGACATAAATATCCCTCCATGTTAAAACTATTTTATCAGACAGTCTTTTTAAAGTATAATGGATATGCTCTGAGGTGGCACTTGAAAAATCTATTCCTAATAGCTATTGCCGCATTAGTTGTGATGTATGCATATATTGCGATAAACGAGAAAAAGCAGGAACAGCTTATAGCCAGACGTGTACCAAAGATACGAAAGGTCAACAGATATGAGTTCTCAAGAGCCCTTTACCAGATAAGACAGGCTAGAAGGACCATGAAGGAAGAAGTAAAAGAAGAAGCTGTAAGGGAAAACGAAACACCTACGCTTGAAGAGGACCTTGAATATCTTGAGAAGATGAAAAAAGCACCTTCTAACCCGGCCATGCCCATCAACGAGGATGAGTTCTATCATAGGCCTGTAGACCAAGAGGAACAGCAGGACCCATATCAGCTTCAGGAAGAATATGAACAAGGCCAGACAGCAAAAAAAAGAGGCAGGATGAGCACCCC
>JAKLHL010000159.1 GCA_022710165.1 Bdellovibrionales bacterium
TCGTTCATCCCGCCAGAGACCTCAAGTTTTAGTTTTCCGTTAACAAGACTTACAGCTTTCCTGACCTCTTCGGGCCCCATATTATCTAGCATAACTATATCCATGTTTACGCCGCTGTTAAGGACCGTTTTAAGTTCCTCTAGAGACCTTACCTCTATTTCCTTCTTCACCTTTAGGTCCTTTACCGCTTTCAAGGCGTTGTTTATCCCGCCAGCCGCAGAGATGTGGTTCTCTTTAATAAGGACCGCTTCCGACAGCGACGACCTGTGATTGGTGCCTCCGCCGTGGACTACCGCAAGTTTTTGAACGTACCTTAATCCCGGAAGTGTTTTTCTTGTGTCGAGTATTACCGCTTTGGTCCCCTGCACCAGTTTAACGAGACCATTGGTGCGTGTTGCTATTCCCATCATGTGCGAGACTATGTTAAGGACCGTCCTCTCGACCTTAAGAAGCACATCAGCGTTCCCTGAAACATTAAAAAGCACCTCTCCTTTCTTGATGAGGTCCCCGTCATGGAACTTAGTGCTGAACTTAACGCCTTTGTCGAGCCCGGTGTAACAGAACTCTGCCAGCTCTATTCCCGATACTATGTAATCTCCCTTGGATATCACGCTTCCTTTAGCGAGCAGGTCTTTGGGAATCACAGCGTCGCAGGTAATGTCCCCTTTGGGCAGGTCCTCCATAAAGGCCGTCCTAATAAGCTCTGTCAGTTTGGACTTATCAAATGACATTCTATTCTTTTCCAACGATCTTGGATATCTCTTCCCTTATGACTTTTTCTGCTATCTGCGGGAGCATTTCCTTGACTATCTTTTCCACGGTCTCTTTGGTCATGCGCTCCAGTTCCTTGCCATTGACAACAGGATTATATGCAGGCTGTGTTAGCTCTTTTTCAAGTTCAGGCAGGTCCGCAAGATCATCATCAAAACTGCTGGTCGAGCTTTGTAAAGGAATGTTCTTGCTGTTCCACAGGCCCATATCAGGCTCAGGCTGTACCTTCTCAACAGGGGATTTTCTTGCGTGTGAGCTGAAGTCAGCCACCATGGTGTTGCTTTCCTCGTTGAACTTTATGGTCCCGTCAACCTGTTCCTTTAATCTGAACTCTTCAAGGAGCTTTTGGGCCTCTTCCTCGCTGAGGCTTTCCTCAGAAGAAGGATATGTGTTCGCTTTTGATCTTGAGTCCATGTAGCTGGAGATGTCAGGCACACTGAGCTCTTTTACGACCTCGTCCTCTGGTATGGTAAAGAACTCGTCGTCGACCTGCTGGGCAGGTTCAGGATCTGTTATCTTAACATCTATCTTTGGTGTCATCTTGCCGTTATGCTGTTTTATGGTCTTCATAGGGTCGTTAAAATCTGGGACTTCTGGCTTTTCAAAACTTTCCATGTCCCACTCGTGCTTTTCATTATCAACGGGCTCATCTTTGTAGACAGTCTTTGATGCATACTTCTCTACAGCCTCTAAAAGCTGAGTGTCATCAAAAGGCTTCATGAGGCGAGCCACGGCACCGCTCTTTCTTATGCTCTCATCCTTTATATCGTCAAAGCTGTTAACGAGGATGACCACCGGTATGCTTGAAAGTTCCGGCGTTTTCTTTTTAAGTTCCGCAGAAAGCTCAAGGCCGTTCATGTTCTTCATTACAGCGTCTGCAAAAATGATGTTGGGGATGCCTTTCTTTATGGCTTCAAGGGCCTTTCTGCCGTCCTCACAGCCCACCACTTCATAACCCTTGGGCGAGAGTATGAGTTTTACGACTCTCTGAACCGTTGTGCTGTCATCAGCAACTATGATCCTTCTAGTCACCTAGTTTTCCTCCCTATTGCTCTCTGGAGTTATCCTCCAGAATGGCGGTGTCACGCGCGTGTTATTCACCGGCGCGTAAAGTGGGTACCGTGTTACTGCTTTAGGCTTCCTCCGCATTTAAGGAGGCTTGCACACCACAGCAAGGGACAGTTCCCATCAAGGTTTAGTGTTGGTGAATAAAAACCAATGATCACCAATCCCCCCAGAGAATAACTCATGACAAATATAACATGCCTTATGATATTTGCCTATATCATCTTTGTGTATTAAGATTATTACCATGAAAGCCCACGACTTTATACTTGCGTCCTCTTCTCCAAGAAGGATACATATGCTCGAGATGCAGGGATATAAGTTCAGCATCGTAAAACCACACGCAGATGAGACCTGCCTGATAAAAGACCCGAAAAAGAACGCTAAACAGGTAAGCCTTAGAAAGCTAAAGGCCGTTGCCCTGAAACACCCGGGGGAACTGGTCCTTACCGCAGACACCATAGTGGTGCTTAAAGACCACATACTTGGGAAACCAAAAGATAAAAAAGACGCTCTAAGGATGCTTAAAAAACTCAACAACGCCACGCACAAGGTCATGACTGCCTTTCATCTTGGCATCTACGACGGTAAAAAGCTAAAGACGCTGTGCGCAGAGGTAGTGGTCTCTAACGTCGTCTTTGGTGATTTTAAGGACGCTGATTACACAAGATACATAGCCACCGATGAACCCATGGACAAGGCAGGCGCATACGCCGTTCAGGGCATAGGCTCAAAGTTCATAAAAAGGGTGGACGGTTCCTACACCAACGTTGTCGGGCTCCCTCTTTTTGAAGTGGTACAGGCCCTGTCAAAGGCCGGGGTAAGACCTTTATGACGATAAAAGAGCGCTTTGAAAAGATAAAGGGGCGCATAAAAAAAGACAAGATAACCGTAATAGGCGTAACAAAATCCCACCCTTACAGCGTCATAATTGAGTCCCTTGAGGCCGGCATCACTGACATCGGCGAAAGCTATGTGCAGGAAGCGGTAAAAAAATATGACGAGGTAAAGGACAAGTTAAGTCCTGAACAGTTCAGCAGGATAAACTGGCACTACATCGGGACACTTCAGACGAACAAGATAAAATACCTTGATCAAAAGTTCACCACCATTCACTCGATACACAGCAAGAAACAGCTGGACGAGATAAAAAAAAGGATAAGCCACCCTGTAAGTGTGTTCTTTGAGGTCAACGTGGGCGACGAAACTTCAAAGACCGGTGCAGACTTTGAAGAGATAGTAGAGGTCTGCCAGTACTCTCTTTCAATGCCGAACATAAGGCCGCTCGGGCTGATGTGCATACCTCCTTACAGCGACGATAAAGAAGCCTCAAGGAAATATTTCATAAGATTGAGGGAACAGCTTGAGGAGCTTAACTCAAGGCTCGGGACAAAGATGGACTGCCTTTCAATGGGAATGAGTGATGACTTTGATATTGCCATTGAAGAAGGTGCGACTCATGTTAGAATAGGGACTGCGCTTTATGGCGAGAGGGGTTAGGGTTTGATACGCTGGATCAAGAACAAGACCGGTCAGATAGCCGTGCTTTTAGCCATGTCATTTGGCTTGATGACCCTTTTGGTCGCCATGGTCGTCAACGTCGGCTTTCTTGTGGCGGCAAAGATAAACCTTCAGAACTCCGTTGATATGGCCGCATACGCAGGGGCTGCCCAGCAGGCTCGTTATCTTACAGAGATAGGAAAATGGAACTACGAGATGCGCCGTAACTACAAGGCCATGGTCTTTGACTACCTTATAGCCTACAGCGGAGAGATGAAGGCAAGTTCTACTCCTTCTGATGATCAATTCAAAATGTATGTTAATAACGTTGGGCCTACCGGCTCATACATGTTAAGGACCCCGTGGGTCTGTGCATCTCTTCAGGGTAAATCAGGGAACCCAACTGGAACCAACGTCACCAGGAACGTAATATGTCAAAAGACATCTCAACACACATTCCAAACAGCTGTTAACCAAGCTATAGCATCCGGTCTATCTTTGGGCGCCGCACAGCTTGCAATATGTCTTG
>JAKLHL010000016.1 GCA_022710165.1 Bdellovibrionales bacterium
CTTCTGCTCCTGCAGGAGTCTCGGTCCTTCTGGCTGGAATAGTTACAAAGACTACTGGAGTATATACGGTCATAAGAGTTGTTAGCGAGATATTCGGTTTTAATGAAACGATAAAATCAGTTCTACTTTTAGTAGGTATAGTTTCTATCTTCGTAGGTGCTTTTGCCGCTCTTATGCAGAAAGATTTTAAAAGGATGCTTGCTTATTCAAGCATTAGCCAGGTTGGATATATAATCCTTGCTCTTGGCACAGGCACAGCCCTTGGTATTGCAGGCGCTGTGTTCCACCTTTTTAACCACTCGGTATTTAAATCTCAGCTCTTCGTAAATTCGGCTGCGGTAGAAAAGCAAACAGGCACGACCGACATGGGCTCTTATAGTGGTCTTTCAAACTCCATGCCTGTTACAGGCTGGACGTCTGTTGTTGCACTGCTTTCTACAGCTGGTATACCTCCGCTTTCTGGTTTTTGGAGCAAACTTATAATAATCGTCGCTTTATGGACTGCAGGCCTTAAAACCTATGCATCACTTGCTGTATTGGGGAGTCTTGTAACTTTGGCGTATTTCCTTTATATGCAGAGAAGGGTTTTCTTTGGTAAGTCATCCAGCGATGTTAAAACCATAAAAGAGGCTCCGTTGGCCCTCTTGATACCAGCAGTGATACTAGCGCTTATAACTATAGGAGTAGGGGTATTCTTCCCATATCTTATAGAAACAATAATTGTCCCTATTGGAAGTATTTTCTAATTGGGAAAGGGGATGTAACGTGAATATGGATCTATTACTTTTAACGCTTCTGCTGGCATGTTCATTGTGGGCTGTCCTTACAAGGAGCCTGCTTATGTCGGCGATCGCTCTTGCTTCTGCAAGTATCGTTCTTACTTTGTTGATGTTCAGACTCGACGCTCCGATAGCAGCAGTTTTTGAACTTTCTGTTTGTGCCGGCTTGATCACAGTTATTTTTGTCAGCACGATCAGTTTAACAAAACCTGTTACAAGGCCTGAGTTGAAACAACAAACGAAGAACAGGATAAAGAGGTATTGGTACCTTCCTGTCCTGGTTTTTGTAACGGCGGCTTTCCTGGGATTTTATATGGTATATCCAGAGCTCCCAGCGCTTGTTTCTTTGCCGGACATAGATTTTAGGGATGTTATGTGGAAATTAAGACAAACGGACATACTCGGTCAGATCGTTATAATCTTGGCTGGAGTTTTTGGAGTAGTTGTCCTTTTGAAGGAGAAGATGAACCATGATGGTCAGTGATAACTCTGCTCTGTTTTGGATATTTGGTGTTTTTACGGTCCTTTTAGCCATATGCGGTTTTTACTGCATTTTGGTGACAAGGAACTTTATCAGGACGCTGATAGGGTTGGAACTATTGACCAAGGCTGTTACACTACTTGTTGTACTGGCTGGATATGTAAGCGGCAGAACGGCCATATCCCAGTCTTTGGCCATAACCATTATAGTGGTTGAGGTCGTTGTTATTGCCGTCGCAGCTGGTATCGTCTTTGGTATATTTAAACAAATAGGTTCGTTGAACGTTACAAAAATGAGAAACTTAAAAGGATAAGGAGCCATTATGAATTACTTGTTAATACCACCTGTAACTTTTTTTATTGTTCTTGTGCTGGTCTTGATACAGGCTCGTCTTTTATCTAAGCTTTCAGCTAAAGGCAGTCCTTCTGATGGCAAGAATAAGGCTTATGCGTGTGGAGAGGACGTTCTCGACCATAGGGTCCAGCCAGACTATTCTCAGTTCTATTCATTTGCGTTCTTTTTCACAATAATGCATGTTGTCGTGCTTGTTATAGCAACAGCACCTATAGGTTTTGCAGCGGATGCAATGGCTGCTTTTTATATATTGGCAGCGATAGTTGGTCTTTTAATTCTTTTTAGGAGGTAGTTAGGTCTTGAAGATAGCAGATAAGATAATTACATGGGCAAGGACTAAATCACCTTGGGTCATACATTTTAATACAGGCGCCTGCAATGCCTGTGACATAGAGATAGTTGATGCTCTTACGCCGCTCTTTGATCTTGAAAGATTTGGGGTCCTGCTTAAGGGTACACCAAGGCACGCAGATGTCCTTTTGTGTTCTGGTCCAGTTACAAGACAGATAGAGAAAAGGCTAATAAGGATATATGAACAGATGCCTGCTCCAAAATTTGTAGTTGCTGTAGGGACCTGCGCTTGTTCGGGTGGCGTGTTCCATGATTGTTACAGCGTTAAAGGTGGAATAGATACAGCGATACCAGTTTCAGCCTATATACCAGGATGTCCAGTAAGGCCGGAAGCAATAATAGACGGTGTTGTTAAACTTCTTTCTAAATTTGAGGCTGATGAAAAGAAGAGGAGGGAGTCGAAATGACAGAGTTGAACAAAGAGAACGCAATAAAAGATAAAGTCACTTCTAAGTTCAGTTTCATGAACGAGAAGGTCTTGGTTAAGAGGGAAAGGAGGGTATATGCTGACGTAGAACTCTCCAATTTTAGACAGGTCTTCGATTATATAGTTAAGGACCTTGAGTTTTGCCGTATATGCATGATAACTGGTTTCGACGAGGGTGAGAACTTTGGTTTTATGTACCACCTCACTGATGACAAAGGCATGATATTTGACCTTAAGACCTATGCCCCAAAGACCAATCCGGTAATAAAGACGATCACAGATACTTTTCCTGGGGGAGTCCTTTATGAAAGGGAATTGGTCGATATGTTCGGGGTGAAAGTAGACGGTCTTCCAGAAGGCGAAAGATATCCTTTGCCTGATGGTTGGCCAGAGGGTCAGTATCCTCTAAGAAAAGACTGGAACAGAGATATGTTAAAGGATTAAGGAGGCATAAAAGATGGGAACAGTTAAAATACCAATAGGTCCTCAGCATCCAGCATTAAAAGAACCAGAGAGTTTTCTTATATCTTTGGATGGTGAAAGGATAAAAGACGTAGGCATGAGGCTTGGATATAACCATAGAGGTGTTGAAAAAGCCGCAGAGGGAAGGACATATATTCAGAACATATACTTGATAGAAAGGGTCTGCGGTATATGCTCTCACTCACACTCGACCGCTTTTATACAAGCCGTAGAGGAAGTTGCAGGGGTAGAGATACCAAAAAGAGCTAAATACATTAGAAGCATAGTAGGTGAACTGGAAAGGGTGCACAGTCATCTTTTGTGGCTCGGCGTAGCTGGCCACGAAGTCGGTTTCGACACATTGCTTATGTACTCATGGAGAGACAGGGAAGTCGTCATGGAGCTTCTTGCTGCTATAGGAGGCAACAGGGTCAATTACGCAATGAACACTTTTGGTGGCGCTAGAAGGGACTTAGACAAGGATATGCTTGAAAGGATATTGAAAGCAGTTGATGTTCTCGAGGACAGAACTAAATATTACATAAATATAGCTACAAAAGAAACGACACTTATAAAAAGACTTTCTGGAGTTGGATATATATCCAAAGACGACGTTATAAAACTTGGTACTGTAGGTCCAACAGGGAGAGCTTCCGGTATTAGCAGGGATGCCAGAAAGGACGATCCATATGCTGCCTACGGTGAAGTTGATTTCAATGTAATTACAGATACACACTGCGACGTTTATGGCAGAGCTGTTGTCAGGCTTCTTGAGCTTATGGAGACCTATAAGATAATAAGACAGCTTATAAAGAACATACCAGATGGAGATATCGCCGTTAGATTCCCAAGAAGGGTTCCAGCCGGCGAAGCTACTTCAAGATATGAGGCTCCAAGAGGAGAGGATGTTCATTACGTTAAAGGTAATGGTACCGATAAGCCTGAAAGGGTTAAGCTAAGAGCACCAACACTCGCTAACCTTATGTCTGTCGCCAAGATGCTCGAGGATGATAACTTGGCAGATGTTCCTATTGCCATAGCTGCTATAGATCCTTGCTTCTCTTGTACTGACAGGATGATAAAACTTGAGCACAGCTCAGGTAATTCAGAGATAGTCACTTGGGGAGACTTAAGAAAGAGAAGTATAGATTTCTATAGAACCCAGCATGGTATAGATTTTTCAGAATTAAATAAGAAATACAGGGGGAACTTGTAGTAATGATGATGCAGCTTTTTTATATACTTATATTTCCAGGGTTCCTCTTTTTGTATCTTATGAGCTTTATCCTTGAGTATGAAGACAGGATAATCTATGCAAGATTACAGAACAGAAAAGGACCTCCTTTATTCCAGCCTTTGGCAGATTTTATAAAGCTGTTGGCAAAGGAAGATATAGTCCCAGAGTGTGCTGATAAAAAGATATTTAAGCTTATGCCCATGATCGCGCTGACCGCTGTGGTGACCTCTTTCTTTTATATCCCAATTTGGGGTGTGAACTCACTTTATCCTTTTAAAGGAGATCTTATCGTAGTGCTTTATTTATTGACGATACCTACGGTAACTTTCTTTTTGGCTGGCTGGTCATCAACTTCTTTGTATTCTACAATAGGAGCTGTAAGGACATTAACCCAGCTTTTCTCTTATGAAGTTCTGCTTTTCTTGTCCGTGTTATCTCCAGCCATGCTTGCTGATTCATGGTCTTTGGGCGATATGGCTTCTTTCTATAATGAAAGACCAGCCATGATGCTATTCAACATAGTGGCTTTTGGGATGTCCCTTGTAGCCATGCTTGGTAAATTAGAGAAAGTCCCATTTGATATAGCAGAGGCTGAGACAGAGATAGTCGGCGGAACTTTTACCGAGTATTCAGGGAGGCTTTTTGCTTTCTTTAGAATGGCTATAAACATGGAGATGGTGGTAGGAGCTTCTCTTATTGCTGCAGTTTTTCTTCCTTTTGGTTTGACGCTTGATCCCGTATACGGCTTTATGCTTTATATTGTTAAAGTATTTTTCGTCATATTTTTCCTATCAGTCGGCAGAACAGTTTTTGCCAGATTGAGGATAGACCAGATGGTAAGCGTTTGTTGGAAATATTTTGCACCGATAGCTTTTGCACAAATAGTACTTATTCTTATAGTTAAGGGAGTTGTCCTATGAAAAGACCGGGTAAAATGCTTAGAGAGGTGCTTAGTCATCTCACTAAAAAACCTGCTACAAAAAAATATCCTGCTGAGCCCATCAAACTTCCAGATGGTTTTAGAGGTAGACTTAGATTCTATCCAGAGAAATGTGTGGGATGTAAACTTTGCATGAAAGACTGTCCTGCTAACGCTATAACGATAGAAAAGGTCGGTGACACTTTTGAAGCAATAGTAAATCTAGACAGATGCATCTATTGTGCTCAGTGTGTAGATTCATGTAATAAAAAGGCCCTTGAGATGACAAAACAGTTTGAGCTGGCACAGATAGACAGAAGGGCTCTAAAGGTTAAAGTATAATTTTTAATGACCAACAGTATCTATGATCAAATATCCGAGTCTTTCTCGAGCACGAAGAGAAAGGAGCTAAAAGTTTGTGTCCTCGGCATAGGGTCTGACCTTAGGGGGGATGATGCTGCGGGCCTTGTTATCGCCGACAATCTTTCAAGGAGATGTCCACAAAAGTTTAAAGAAAGGCTTTATGTTATATATGCCTCTACCGCACCGGAGAACTTTACTGGAGAGATAAAGAAAGTAAAACCCACACATCTTTTGATAGTAGATTGTGCCGATATGGGGCTAGAGCCTGGAGGAGTTGCGGTTGTGGAGGAGAAGAACATACAAGGGGTCTCTTTCTCAACACATACGCTCCCAATATCTATAGTTGTTGACTACTTAAAAAAAGACATAGATTTTAACACACTAGTTGTAGGGATACAGCCGTCTAACACTGATTTTGGTGCTGAGATATCTGAAGAAGTTATTAAGGCCTGTGATCTGGTCACCGATGCCGTGCTGGTTAATTTGGAGGATTGATGTTTGAACAGATAATAGAAACGCTTAAGGTGTTCACTGTCTCAACCATAGGCCAACTCGGCTATATCGGTGTAATGCTGTTGATGGCTATAGAGTCTGCTTGTATACCACTTCCCAGCGAGATAATAATGCCTTTTGCAGGCTATCTTGTATATCTGGGGCATATGGACCTTTGGACGGCAGCTTTTTTTGGTGCACTAGGGTGCAACATTGGTTCCGAGGCTGCTTACTGGCTTGGTGCTTTGGGCGGCCGACCAGCTATACACAGATATAGCAAATATCTTTTTATATCTAAAAAGGAAGTAGAGAAGGCAGAGAAGTGGTTCAATAAATATGGTGAATTGACGGTTTTCTTGTCGAGAATGTTGCCGGTCATAAGGACGTTCATCGCTTTCCCAGCTGGTGTCGCAAAAATGAATAGATTGAGGTTCCACATATATACTTTTATCGGCAGTTATCCCTGGTGCCTTCTTCTTGCTTGGGCCGGGCTTAAGGCTGGTCAGGCCTGGGATGACAAGAATAGCATGTTGAGACAGGTTATACACAAAGCAGACTTTGTAATACTATCGATCGCTGTGTTGGCGATAATATGGTTCATAAGAAGTAGAATAAAGGCGTTCAAAGAATATGCATGAGGCAAAGATAGCAGAGTATTCACTGTCTATAATAAAAGAGGTCTTGATAGAGAAGTATCCTCTTTTAGACAAGAAGGTAACAAAGGTCGTTTTTGCCATAGGGAGACCCTACACCGTGATGAGGGACTCTTTTGAATTTTATTTTTCTGAACTTGTTAAAGGGAGTTTCATGGAAGATGCCGAACTTGTTTATGAATATGTAGAGCAAGAAGGTTTCTATGTTTCTTCTCTTGATGTGGAGGAATAAGTGGAAATAAAAGTCTTAAAGAACGTAATGATAAAGAATAATTCCATAGGTGCTGATAACAGGGCTTTCTTTAGGGAAAAAGCTGTTCTTGCTGTTAATCTGGTGAGTTCTCCTGGGGCAGGAAAGACCACTTTGCTTGAGAGCACTATTGATAAAATGAGATCAAAATATAAGGTTGCTGTCATAGAGGGAGATCTTTACACATCGAGGGATGCTGAAAGGCTCGAAAAATTCAATATCCAAATAGTTCAGATAAACACAGAGGGTGGCTGTCATCTTGATGCGAGGATGGTTAGTGGTGCTATTAAGGAGATCAATATAGACGATGTGGATGTGCTCTTTATAGAGAATGTGGGCAACCTGGTGTGTCCGGCCTCTTTTGACCTTGGAGAAGCAAAAAGGATATTAATATATTCGATAGCTGAAGGTGCAGACAAGCCTCAAAAATATTCTACGATGTTCAAAACGGCCGATGTTGTGTTGATAAACAAAGTAGATCTTAGCACTGCTTGCAGGGTAGACGTGGATCATGTTGAAAAAGAGATAAGGAGCATCAATGATAAAGCCTTGGTGTTGAGAACCACAGCGGTGGATCCACACAGCCTTAGAGAATGGATGATGTGGCTGGAAGGTGAAATTGAGAGATCTAAAAAGAGTAAGGATTAAAGTAAAGGGCATCGTTCAAGGTGTTGGTTTCAGGCCCACGGTCTATAAACACGCCATAAACAATGGTGTATTTGGCTTTGTGATGAACACACCCGAAGGTGTAACCATAGAAGCTGAAGGACCATCGCACCTAGTAGACGCATTCATAAAAGATGTAGTTGAATCCCCGCCCAGGATATCCAGGGTCACAGATGTAGACATCAAGAGCATTGATCCAGAGGGTGATCTGGATTTTAAAATAATAACCAGCATTGCTGTTGGCAGCAAGAATGTAGAGATAAGTCCAGACATAGCGATATGCAAAGATTGTGAAAGGGAGATACTGGACACAAAGAACAGAAGGTATCTTTATCCTTTTACGAATTGCACTAATTGCGGGCCAAGGTTTACCATAGTAAAGGATCGTCCATACGACAGAAAAAACACGAGCATGAGTGAATTCGTGATGTGTAGTGATTGTTTGTCTGAGTATAAAGATCCTCTAGACCGTCGTTTTCATGCACAGCCAAACGCCTGCCCAAAATGTGGGCCTAAGGTCTTTTTATTAGGCAAGAACAAAGCCAATAAAGATCCAATAAATGAAACTTGTAAAGCTCTTATAGACGGGAAGCTTGTCGGTATAAAAAGTCTTGGTGGTTTCAATATAGCCTGCAACGCATTAGATAATGAGGTTGTAGAAAGACTTAGAGATAAAAAGAAGAGAGGCACAAAGGCCTTTGCCCTTATGGTTAAAGACATAGATACTATAAGAAAGTATTGTTGGATTAACGAGAAAGAGGAGAAAATACTTCTTTCCAGAGTAGCGCCCATAGTTCTTTTGAAGAAAAAGGAACTAAGTCTTGATCATATCTCAAAAGACAATAACTACCTCGGTGTTATGCTGCCCTATACCCCTTTGCACAAGATATTGTTTAGAGACCTTGAAGTCCTGGTCATGACCTCGGCTAACAGGGCCGATGAGCCGATTGCCACACGGGATAACGAAATGTCAGAACTTATGAAAGAAGGGTTTGTTGATATGGTCCTTTCTAACGACAGGGACATAATCAACAGATGCGATGACTCGATCGTTCAAGTCGTAGATGGTGCTGTTTTTGTGATAAGAAGAGCAAGAGGACTCGTTCCTTCAGGCATCAGGATAAAAGGGACAAATGATCATAACAGTATGTCTATGGGAGCTGACCTAAAGAACACCTTTGCCTTAAAAAAAGGCCACACGGTCTATTTGTCGCAGCATATAGGTGATCTTGAGGACCAGAGGAATATAGATTATCAAAGAGAGCAGATAGAGGAATTTATAAGAATAATCGAGGTTGAGCCATCATTCAAAAATATTGATGCACATCCGAACTATGCTAATTTTAATAGTTCAGACAAGAAGGTCTTTCATCATCACGCACACGCATTGAGTGTTATGGCTGAAAATGATCTGCTTGGTCAAGAGGTCCTGGGCATTATTTGTGACGGGACTGGCTATGGTACAGATGGCAATATTTGGGGTTTTGAATTTCTTAAGGTCCTTAAAGACTACAGTAAGTTTGAAAGAATATTCCATCTTGATTATTTTGCTCTGCCTGGCGGGGATAAGGCTTCACATGAACTTGACAGGCTCGCTGTTTCGTTGACGGAACACCTCGGGGGAATAGATATTCCAGGGCTTAGTAAGAAAAGAGCAGATATTATAAAGGCTCTTATCAGGAGTGATATAAATTGCCCTATGTGTTCTTCTCTTGGCAGACTTTTTGACGGTGTAGCATGCCTTTGTGGTATATCTACAATAGCTTCTTATGAGGCTCAGGCTGCAATAATGCTGCAAAAATATGCCGAGGGTTTTAAGGGACAAG
Organism: Bdellovibrionales bacterium; assembly: GCA_022710165.1. GTDB lineage: Bacteria > Bdellovibrionota > JAFGOL01 > JAFGOL01 > JAFGOL01 > JAKLHL01. Next base: position 9,261 of record JAKLHL010000016.1, read on the forward strand.
TTAGAGAACCATATCCATCAACCATAAAGGCCAATAAGGTAGATTATAGACCGATGATAGAGAAACTTGTTTTAGATATTAATTCTGGTGTGGGGAAAGAAGAACTTGCCTATAAATTCCATCTTTGGGTAGTTGACTCGATAATTGAGGTGATCAACAGGACAACCCCTGGCAAGGTGGCCTTTTCTGGAGGGTGTTTTCAAAACAGTCTTCTTGTATCAATGTTAAATATGAGATTAAAAGGATATAGCAATATGGATATTTATTTTAATAATGATATACCGACTAATGATGCAGGCATATCGTTCGGTCAGTCTGTGATCTAAGGAGCTTTGAATGTGTTTAGCTGTACCGGTTAGGATACTTAAAAAGATAGACGACAATACTGTGCTCGTGGAATCAAGGGGTGCGAGTCTGGTTGCTAACATAGCTTTAATTAAAGACCTGGCCCCAGGCGACTATGGCCTTATACATGCAGGCTTTATAATAGAAAAAATAACTAAAGCTTCTGCCGAGGAGCTTTTAAGCTTTTACGGGGAAATGGAATGAAAAGCTCAGCGGACATATTCAGGGAAATAGCTGATATTAAGGACAGGATGACCTTGATGGAGGTTTGTGGCACTCATACCATGAGTATAGCCAAATTCGGTATCAAATCACTTCTACCGAGCAATATAAATATAATAAGCGGACCAGGTTGTCCCGTGTGTGTTACTTCTTCCGGCGACATATTTAAGGCCATACAATTAGCAAAAAAGGACGATGTTATAGTAGCGACTTTTGGTGATATGTTGAGAGTGCCATGCAACGGGGACTCTTTGATAAATTACAAGAACGTAAAGACCATATATAATCCAATGGATTCAATAAAATTAGCTAAAGATAATCCTGAAAAAGAAGTCGTGCTTATTGGGATTGGTTTTGAGACCACAGCTCCTATAATTGCAAGCGTTATAATTTCAGCTGACAAAGATAATATAGGTAATTTCACAGTACTCCCTATGAACAAGGTCGTGCCGCCAGCGGTAGAACTTATTATAGGTAATAAAAATAATAAAATTGACGGATTTATACTGCCTGGTCACGTTGCTGCTATCACCGGTAAAAAGTATTTTGATTTCATATCTGAAAAAGGCGGCAGGGGCGTTATAAGCGGGTTCGATCCTGTCGGCATTTCTAGTTCTATATATGAGCTTGTTTTAATGATCAAAAACAAGAAGAGCGCAATAGTTAATAACTACGGCTGTGTAGTAAGTGATGAAGGTAACGTTCTTGCGAAACAGATCATGAAAGACGTATTTAGTGTCTCAGATGCAGAATGGCGTGGTCTTGGTGTTATAAAGAAGTCAGGACTTGAAATATCAGAGAAGTATTCAAAGTTCGATGCTGTTAAAAAATTCGGAATAAAGAACGTAAAGGTGTCAGAGAGTAGTGGTTGTATCTGTGGCCAGATACTTATGGGGAACAAGCTCCCTGTTGATTGTTCGAATTATGCAACAAAGTGCACACCCTCTAACCCGATAGGGCCATGTATGGTATCCAGCGAGGGAACTTGCGCAGCCTATTATAAATATTTTAGGGACTAAGGAGCTTTTGATGTTGGTTGATAAAATAGGTCTTAATGTGGGTTCCGGCGGAAGACAAATGCAGGACTTCATAAAAGAAGTAATACTAAAAAAACTTGGCAATAATATCCTTAATGTTTTGGATGATTCAGCGGTAATTACCATGGAAAAAGGCAGAATAGCGATGACTTCAGACAGCTATGTGGTTAGCCCTGCCTTTTTTAAGGGTGGCGATATAGGGCGGCTTTGCATATGTGGGACGGTAAACGATCTTGCGACCAGCGGGGCTAAGGCAAAATATATATCACTGTCCTTTATAATAGAGGAAGGAACGTCTTTAGCCGACATAGAAAAGATCGTTGATTCTGTCTCGATCACCGCTAAAGAGGCCGGTGTTATGATAGTTACCGGTGATACAAAGGTCGTAGAGAAAGGCAGATGTGATCTTATGTATATAAATACGACTGGGATAGGTGTTCTGGATGAGGGTGTTAGCATCTCCACCCATAATGCCGTTGAAAAAGATGTTGTTATGGTAACAGGCCCTATAGGGGACCATGAAGCATCTCTTGTTATATATAGAAAACTTATAGACCTTAATATAGATATAAAAAGCGATGTTGCTCCTTTAAATCTAAAAATAGAAGAACTTATAGGACAAACCAAGGGTGTTCATGCAATAAAAGACCCGACGAGAGGCGGCTTATCAGGCTCTTTGAACGAGATAGCTGATAACTCAAATTGTGAAATAGAGATATTCGAGGATAAAGTGCCTTTCTCTAACGGGGTTAAGGCCCTGTGCGATATCGTTGGTTTTGATCCTTTCTACCTCGCCTCAGAGGGCCGCTATGTCATAGTTGGTAGCAGTGATATTGAGCCAGTGGTCAAAAAGGTTTTTGGCAATGGCGCATCAGTAATAGGAAGGGTTAACAGCAACAAGAAACGAGGAGTCGTTATGCATACTGAGCTCGGAGGCCTAAGAAAGCTTGGAGTGATGGATGGGATACAACTTCCAAGGATATGTTGAACGGGTTGCCTTGTCTTTCTCTATGTGTTAAATATCATGCCATGCGTTTATTAACTAAAATATATATAACAGTTGTTCTTCTTTATGGGATCAACGCCTTTGCTCAAGACCTTAATGTGCTTGCATTAGTTGGCAAGGACAAGCTTGGCTTTATAAACAGGTCTGGCAAATTCATAGTAAAACCTTCCTATGACGACGCCATGCCTTTTAAAGAAGGATACGCTGGAGTGAACAAAGAAGGGAAATGGGGATACATAAATGATAAGGGCTCCATGGTTATTAAGCCAAAATTCGATGCTGTTAGTAACTTTGTAGATGGTGTTGCGGCAGCCTCTTTGGATGGTAAATGGGGTTTTATAGATAAAAGTGGTGAGTTTATAATACAGCCTGGTTTTGACTACGCTCGTCCTTTCAAAGACGGGATAGCGAGGGTCAGGAACGATCGTAAATGGGGTTTTATAGATAAACAAGGCAACTACATAATTGAACCAAAGTTCAGTTCAGCGAATGATTTTAATGAGGGCGCAGCCAGGGTAAAGGCTGGAAGAAGGTGGGGTTTTGTAGATGATAAAGGCAAATATATAATAACCCCTAAATTCAAATCTGCTGGTGATTTCAGCGACGGCTTGGCCAGGGTAAAGCACGGAAGGAGATGGGGCTATATCAACAAGAAGGGTAAGTTCGTTATATCTGCAAAATATGCTTCAGCTAATGATTTTATAGAAGGCATGGCAAGGGTCCGCTCTGGTGGAAGGATGGGATTCATCAACAAGAATGGTAATTATATAATTTCACCTCAATTCGGCGACGCCTATGACTTTGTTGAGGACCTCTCCATGGTAAAGGCTGGAGGAAGATGGGGCTATATAAACAAGCACGGACTATACGTTATAGAACCCAAGTATGATTGGGCTTGGAATTTCAACGAAGGTCTTGCCGCTGTTTCAGTTGCTGGTAAATGGGGCTTTATAAACAAAGCTGGCGAATATGTCGTGGAACCCAAGTTTGACGCCGTCCATGATTTCAGTCAAGGCATGGTTGCTGTAGAGATCGACGGTAAATGGGGTTTTTTGGATAAAACTGGTGCTAATGTTATTAAGCCCCAGTTCGACGTAGTTTCTCCATTTGAAAAGTGTAGCGCATTGGACGTGATGTCAACGAGCATTGATGATTCAGAGATACTCGTGAACGGCTAACGGCATTAATATATGTTCATCCTCTTATTTTATTTAATTTTTTCTTCTGGGGTTTTTGCCCAGGAGGCCTGTGATTGTGAAAGCGAGAATAGGATAACGGCCCATAACGATATATATGTTATCACCGGCGAGCCTAATACCAAGATACAGATAAGCTTAAAGTACAAACTTTTCAAAGCTGCAGATCTTTTTATTGCATATACACAGACGATGTTCTGGAACATATCAGAGGAGTCTTCACCTTTTAAGGACGTTAACTATAATCCGGAGCTTTTTTACAGGATAAAAACGCCCAATGCAGGGATACTCAAATCGATAGATATAGGTATCTTTGAGCATAAATCAAATGGTAAGAGCGGCGCTGATTCAAGGGCCTGGAGCAGAAGCTATGTTAAGTTCAACACGATCACACGATTCAATAGATGGGCTTTCAGCTGGGATACAAAAATATTCGCTATATATCAATTCTCGCTGGACAGGACCAACATTGACATACGCGATTACATGGGCTTTTGGGAAACAAAAATAGCTTTCACTAATTTCTTTGACGAACTGTATCTGATCGACAGGACCAGCCTCTATTTTGCTTTTTTCTCTGGGGGCAAGTTCTCTCAGTCTATCAGTAAAGGTGGGCAGGAACTTGGATTTAGCGTTAGCCTTGGCAAGGGTCGACTAAACCCTGCGCTCTTTGTTCAGCTATACCACGGGTACAACGAGTCTCTGTTGGAATATAATAAAGAATTCTGGTCATATAGATTCGGTCTTTCTTTCTAGTGTAATTGATGCTGGCTGGGAGACCAGGATTCGAACCTAGATTGGCGGAGTCAGAGTCCGCAGTCCTACCATTAGACGATCTCCCAAAGAGGATTACTATTTAATTTTTTACCTTAGTATTGTCAAGACTTAAAAAAGGTGTTCCAAGATACAAAAAACCGGACTTTTCTCGACGAAAAGTCCGGTTTTTGAAAAAACTAATTAATTAGTTCTGTGCTGGAGCTTCAGGAGCTGCAGGAGCTTCTACAGGAGCGCCTTCAACAGGAGCTTCTTCAACTTTCTTCTTTGAGCATGCTACAACTGAAAGAGCCAATACAGTAACGATAGCCAAACTTAATACTTTCTTCATAATCCACCTTCCTTTTTTGGTTTAATCTTGAGAACAGCGTTATCACTATCCTCTTAATTTTTATTTTATCTAATTAGGATATTTAACACTTTCTATATATGGGTCAACAGATTTTTTAATGTTTTAAGGGTTTTGTGATTTGTTTGTCGTTTTATTGACAGCTAAGCCTTGTCCGCTTAGACTTTTAGGTCAGAGGGTGCCATGCCGGTCAAAGACAGGTCAAATTACATGAAAAAGAACGTTCTAATGACAGGTTTGACCTCGTTCTTTACTGATATATCCTCTGAGATGCTCTACCCAATACTGCAGGTATTTGTAAGCCTTATAACCGTAAATGTCGGTCCTGTATTGGGTTTCATGGAAGGGGTGGGGGAATCCCTGGCCGGTCTTTTAAAGGTCTGGTCTGGTTATCATTCTGACCGGATGGGCAAAAGAAAGTGGCTGGCTTTTTTTGGATACCTTGCTTCAGCCTTGTCCAAGCTTTTATTTTTTGTGCCCAGCGTCTTTTCTGTGCTGGCTTTTAGATTT
>JAKLHL010000160.1 GCA_022710165.1 Bdellovibrionales bacterium
GCGGATACAGCATGGCTGACATAGAAGCCATGGAAGATTACGGTGAAGATTATTGCAAGATATTAGAGGATGCAATAGCGGCACAGTAAAAGGCAGACAAAATACTTGTTGTAAGTTTTTTGTTTTTAATATAAATCCGTTCTGCCTTTATATATGAGAGCGGGAGTAGCTCAGTTGGCTTAGAGCATCAGCCTTCCAAGCTGAGGGTCGCGGGTTCGAACCCCGTTTCCCGCTCCATTTAACTATTAGATTTAAGGGAGATTTCAATGATCAACAAGCTCCTTGTTATAGCTGCCGGCAGAGGGAGCCGTCTTAATCACCTCACAAGTTCAACTCCCAAGCCATTAATGGAAGTCTGCGGCCTGACCCTTATTGAGAGACTTTTGTTAACAGCAAAAAAAGCAGGCATCACAGAGTTCCACATCGTCGTAGGTTATGAAAGGGAAAAACTAAAAGACTTTCTGCAAAGCAGGAATATAGTCCAAAAAATAAACTTCATTGATAACGAAGAATGGGAAAAATCAAACGGCGTCTCTGTATTGAAAGCAAAAAAATATATGGGGAGCAACAGCTTCTTGCTTTCAATGTGCGATCATATATTCCAGCCTGATAATTTTTCTATGCTCATCAAGCAGGAACCAAGGCTTTCTGAATATAAATCCATACTCGCTGTGGACTCAAAATATAAGTCTAAGCCATGGATAGACCTTGATGACGCTACCAAGGTCCGTTTAAGCCAAAACAATATAGAGGCCATAGGAAAACAGATAACTCCTTATGACGCTCTGGATACAGGGCTCTTTTTATGCACTCCTGCAGTTTTTGATTATCTGGAGAAAGCATACAAGGAAAAGAACGACTGCAGTTTGTCTGAAGGGATGACCTGCCTCATACAAGAAAAAAAGCTCTCTTATATGGACGTAGGGAATAACTATTGGTGCGATGTTGATACGGCCACTGATATAAGGAACGCCGAGGGTGTTCTTTTGAGGAGCTGTAAAAAATCAACTGACGGTCTTATATCAAGGAACTTCAACAGATATGTATCAACTGCGATATCAAGATACCTTTGCAAGACCAGCTTGACCCCAAATCAGATATCCGTCGCTGTGTTCGGTGTAGGGATAGCTTCTTTCTTTTTTCTTATATCCAGGTCTTACTGGATGTTCTTGATCGGGCTCTTGCTCTTCAAGTTCACTTCTATACTGGACGGCTGTGACGGTGAAATAGCAAAGCTTAAGTTCCAGGCCAGCAAGCTTGGAGCCTGGATGGACACAGTTTGCGATAACCTCACTAACCTTCTTTTCATAATAGCGATAAGCATTCTTAACTTTAGGACAGCCCCTACAGGCCTTAGCCTTACGCTTGGTGTGATATCTTCCTCGATGTACCTTTTCAGCGCCGTTATCATGATGTTCATAATGGGCCGGGCAGGGATGTCTGGAAGTCTGGTTAATATAAATGAAGAGTTCAAGAAAGGGGGGCTTAGGTCCTTTCTTGCTCAGCTTGTGAAAAGGGACTTCTTTACGGTCTTTTTCATCTTGCTGGCTTTGCTTGAATGGTATTCGGTCATACTGGTCTGCAGTTTAATAGCAACTGCAGTAGCTTCTTTTTACAGTGTCAAAAAATTTAAACAATCTTGACTTGTCGTTGAGTTTGTGTAATTTTCGCGCTAGTTTCTGTTTAGGAAGCTTGGATAGCTCAGGCGGTAGAGCACTTCCTTGGTAAGGAAGAGGTCTCGGGTTCAAGTCCCGATCCAAGCTCCATCTTAATATTAGTTTGACAAAACTTTGATTTAAAATAAAAAAGTGTAATAAAATTTATAAGCAAAATTTTTTGGAGGGATAATTTTTATGGCAAAGCAGAAATTTGAGAGGAACAAGCCGCACGTTAACGTAGGAACGATAGGTCACGTTGACCATGGTAAGACGACGCTGACAGCTGCGATAACAAAGATCTTGGCAAAGTCTGGGATGGCAGAATTCAAGTCATTTGACCAGATAGACAATGCTCCTGAAGAAAGAGAGAGGGGTATAACAATAGCGACAGCGCACGTTGAATATCAGACGAACAACAGGCACTACGCCCACGTAGATTGCCCAGGCCACGCTGACTACATCAAGAACATGATAACTGGAGCAGCGCAGATGGACGGAGCGATATTGGTGGTAAGTGCAGTTGATGGTCCTATGCCACAGACAAGAGAGCACATTTTGTTGGCGAGACAGGTTGGAGTTCCAGCTATCGTAGTGTTCTTGAACAAGTGCGATATGGTTGATGACCCAGAGTTGTTGGACCTTGTAGAGTTGGAGTTAAGAGAGCTTCTGTCTAAGTACGAGTTCCCAGGAGACGCGATCCCTATCATCAGGGGTAGTGCGTTGAAGGGCTTGGAAGGAGACCCAGAGGCAGAAAAGCAGATATTGTCGTTGATGGAAGCAGTAGACAGCTACGTTCCGACCCCAACCAGGGATAAGGAAAAGCCATTCTTGATGCCGATAGAGGACGTGTTCTCTATATCAGGCAGAGGAACAGTTGTAACAGGCAGAATAGAGAGAGGCCAGATCAAGGTTGGTGAGGAAGTAGAGATCGTAGGGATCAAGGATACAGCTAAGACGGTAGTAACTGGAGTTGAGATGTTCAGAAAGCTTCTTGATTACGGTGAGGCAGGAGACAACGTAGGTTGCTTGCTAAGGGGAACCAAGAAGGAAGACGTAGAGAGAGGCCAGGTACTTGCAAAGACTGGATCAATAACCCCGCACACCAAGTTCAAGGCGCAGGTTTATATATTGAGCAAGGAAGAAGGCGGAAGACATACGCCGTTCTTTAATGGTTATAGGCCACAGTTCTACTTTAGGACAACGGACGTTACAGGAGTTGCAACTTTGCCTGCAGGGGTAGAGATGGTAATGCCTGGAGATAACGTAATGTTAGAGATAGAGCTTATCTGCCCGATAGCTATGGAAAAAGAGCTAAGGTTCGCTATCCGTGAAGGCGGTAGGACCGTTGGCGCAGGCGTTGTTGGCGAAGTTATTAAATAAGGCTTGCAATATATATAGCAAACTGGTAATAGGACAAGGCTTTTTGCATGAGCGGGGGTCTGTATAAGACCCCTGCTTACGCTTGTATATGACACTGAGGAGGCACGAACGTGAGGAACATAATCCATCTTGAGTGCGGTGAGTGCAAACGCAAGAATTACGTTTCTGACAAGAACAAACAGACAACGCCGGATAAGCTTAAGCTTAAAAAGTATTGTCGCTCTTGCAGGAAACATACAGAGCACAAGGAAACTAAGTAACTTAGCTTAGGCCAGTAGCTCTAACGGCTAGAGCACCGGTCTCCAAAACCGGTTGTTGTGGGTTCGAATCCCTCCTGGCCTGCCAAGGAGAATATATGGACAAAACGACGAGAAACATCTTTACGCTAACACTTGTCGCAGCCGGTATACTTGTATGGTATGCGGCCAGCACTGCAGTAGTACATTTTATTGCATACCTGGACATATACGTAAAGGCCGGGCTTGTTCATTTTTTAGTTGCTGACGCTGTACCGGCATTGCTGGGCGCGTTGACAGCTTTCATATTGTACAGGAACCAAAAGGTTAAGACCTACCTTTTGGACGTAATAACAGAGGTCAAGAAGGTCGTGTGGCCGAACAAGAAAGAGACCTGGGGCGCTACTGTGGTCGTCATAATCGCAGTAATAATCTCTGGCCTTGTACTTGGTGTTTTCGACTGGATATCAGGTTATTTGATAAAACTGATCTTGGGTTAAGTTTGGGAGAAATTAGTATATGACTCATCAGAACGACGAGAATAAGAACACA
>JAKLHL010000161.1 GCA_022710165.1 Bdellovibrionales bacterium
AAAGCTTAGTTCTATACCTTCTATGAGCGCTTCGGCCGTGTTCATGGCCTTTCCTATTCCCTGTGAGTTGTAGACGTAGGATATTACATCTTGAACAGTGCTTACAAAGTATGCCGCTCCGATGCTAGTCTGGCCTATGGAGAGCTCACCGCCTACATCAAAGTTTATCCCTTTCTCTGCCCTTAGCTCAGGATTACCTGTAAAGAAACCACGGTCGCCAAAAAGTTCAAAGAATGAAGGTTCCCTTATGTATCTTGCAATATTAGATCTTAAAGTTATCTGTTTAAAGGGGCTGTACCTTAAACCAAGCTTTGAGTTAAGGTAAGAAGTATCATTGATCTGGCTTTGATAGTTGTTTGAATAAGCTTCGAACGAAACAGCAGGAGATACTATTAGCTTAGATGAAAGGAAGAGCATCTTGTCTTCGGCAGAAAGGATGTATGAGGTCCTTGAGCTGGCAGGATATTTGATGGAGTTAATAAGGTCTGCCATCTCATAATCCTCGTGGCGTACATCTATGACGGCATTTATTATGTGGCTGCTTAGTGGCCATTCAAGGAACTGATTGATGCCGTAGGTGTTGGTCCTATACCTGTCGTTCTGGGACCCGAGCCCTATTTGTCCGTCTTTATCGTTGTAAAGCTCTCTCTTATAAGCAAAGTCTACCCTTGATGCAGAGTTGAAATTGTAACCAAAGACCTTGTTGCTTATGAATTTCAGGTTAGACATGTCCCTGAGGGTCTTAAAGGTCGTATTCACCAGGTTGCTGTTATTCCAGTTGGGAAGATGCTGGTCTTTCTGGAAGTATTGGTTAGAAAGTACTACTCTTCTATCCTTGTCTATGTCGTAGCCAAGTACCACGAGGTTACTTCCCTGTTTGAACTGGCTGTTGTTCCTCTTTTCAACAGTGTCGTCCAATTTATTGAACTCAGTCCCGTTGTCATTTATGAACCTGAAATCATTCTTTGATGAGATGTACTCGCCGTTTATAAGGTAGTCGAACTTGCCGGGCTTTTGGTCCATGTTCGCACCGAATTTCCATGTGCCAAAAGAGCCTGCTCCTATTGATGCGTCAGAATGTATTTTGGTGTTGCTCGCCTTTTTGGTCTTGATATTTATTGCACCGCCTATTGAAGAAGGCCCAAAGTTTACCGGGGTCGCTCCCTTATATATCTCTATGCTTTCAACCTCAGACAGAGATATTGAGCTTAGGTCAACAGAAGGGTCGGATCCGCTGTTTAGAGGTACACCGTCCATGTAGACCATCACCTGTGCATTTGATGAACCCCTTAGTGAGGCACTAGAAAAACTTCCAAGTCCGCCGCTTTGTCTTATCTGTACACTAGATTGTTTTTCTATCACGTCAGGGATGTTCTCAAACCTTTTCTCGAAATGTTTCTTGCCTGTGCTGGACGAGAAGGATGATTCGGTCTGTGAGTAGACCTCGCCTGTCTGGTGAAAGGCTTCTTTCTCGTCAGGATTAACTACGACGGTGCCAAGTTCCACCTGAGGTCTTGCACTGCTTATAAGAGCTAAGAAGATAAGTAAGATCACGAGGATTTTTTCTTACCTTGTGTAGTAGCAAAAACTTATGTTTATCGGGTTAAGGTCAGTAGAGATCGGGCCGTCTTCCAGGGTGTTCGCATCGGTGTCTATCACGTATATGCCTGCATCCGTCAGCGAGCTGTCTGCTGCCCACAGTTTTCCGTCCGTTGATATGGCTATGTCAGAGATGTTCCTGTCTGATGTATCACCTATGCCGGCCACGTTGCCGGCTAACACTACACCTGTTGATGCATTAAGTTCCTTTAATGCCACATTGTTCCATCCTATATATTCGACCAGATATACTTTCTGTTCAGAGCTTACTGCTATGCTTGTTACATTGTGTCCGCTGTAAAGGATCGGTTCGGCTTGATATGTGTTTGTGTCTATCCTTTGTAGTCCGGCACCTTGTCCTGCAGGTATGCCAGAGGCGAACAAAGAATCAGGAGCACCTACTGCATATAAATATCCGTCGCTGTATGCGATCTTTGAGGAAGGGTTCCTTACGTCCAGCTCTATGCCTTTTAGACCTGGGTTTACAGGGTCAGTATCTATTTCAGTATCGGTATTGGTATTGAACACTGCTATATATGGAGCAGCTGTTGCCTGCCAGAACTCAAGCCTTTGCATTAATATGTATAGTTTGTTGTTAACTACAACGCCATAACTCATTTCTGGAATGCCGTCACTGTCAGCATAGGCGGAAAGATCAAGCTCGCCTATCTTGAATTGCGCTTCTGTGGTGGCGGAGGGGTTTACTATCCAGGCCCTCTTGCTCCCGTATCTTAGGATGTATGCTTTGGAGTCATTCACGAATACCATTGAGTAAGGGTTAGAAGATGTTATTCCTTCAGCAGTGTCGTTAGCGTCCATAGTGGAGTATTGCCACTCAGGATCGCCTCCGGGGCTGGCTATGCTGAACTTTGATACGTTATCGGCGTTGAACTTTTCTATCCTGTAGAAGTATTGTCCTCTTCCGATAATGAAAAGGTCAGAACTTGCAGTCGGCTTTAGGTCGTTTTGAGCTCTTCTCTCTCCTGAAAGCTCGATGATAGAATGTGCGCCACCGGAAAAACTAGGCTCTACGGTAGATACAACTGCAAAGAACTGAGTGCCTGCCTCATCGCTAAGCAGTGTGTTTGCTTCTTGTGCTGCTTGTGCAGGATCGTCAGGCGAGCTCATACACGAAGAAAGCGTAAGCATGGCGGTCATTAAAAAGATAGGGAATTTCATTTGTTTTCCTCCTCGGGATACGCTTATTGCAGGTGTTCGGACTTGTGTTTTTTAACACTTACCGTTGCGGGACAGCTCCGGACTTTCACCGGAATTCCCCTGCAAAAAGGGTTGATCGTTATTTATGTTTCTATTAAATCAGGCCTTGAAAGTCAACACCTATATGGTGAAGTCTATGGTCACTTTTAGGTTCAGCTCCTTTTCTTTTATGCTTTCAGGGAAAGCAGGGAAGGGGGCTGAACTTTTTATTATCCTTATAGCGGTATCGTCCAAGAGTTTATGTCCGCTTGAACTTAGTATATTTATCCTTTCGTTAAGGTCTCCGTTGTAATTAACTATAAAACCAAGCTCTACGTTGCCTGTTAGCTTAGAAAGTCTTGCTTGCGGAGGATAGTATTTGTGCTCATTGATACTTTTTATTATCTGACCCGCATATGTGGTCGGTGAATCTGGTCCAGTCCCGCCGCCCTGACCTGAAAGGCCAGTACCTGTATCTTTGATATCGCTCGAAGGGAGTCCGTAATTTGCTGCTTTGCCGGGTCTGGAGTTTCTGCCATTTCCGCCGCCGCTGCCTATCTCAAGACCAGGTGTGCCGGTTATGCTTACCATCAGGGCATTGACCTCATCTGTGCTGCTGGTGTCTTGGTCAGAGAAGACGAACAACAACAGGATCAATGGAAGCGAATGAAGTATTATCGAAACTAAAAAATATCTTTTTTTCATCTTGATACCAAAGCGCCCCGTTCGTTTCCACGACGGGGCGCCTCTTTATACCTTTATCCCTTTCTTATTATACAAGACCCTGTGCAAGCATAGAGTCTGCGACTTTCTTGAACCCGGCAACGTTAGCGCCGAATACATAGTCACTCTTTCTGCCATATTCCTTAGAGGTGTTCAAGCACTCATTGTGGATGCTCTTCATGATGTTGTGTAGCTTTTCATCAACTTCCTCTTTGCTCCATGACATCCTGATGCTGTTCTGTGTCATTTCAAGACCGCTGCAAGCAACTCCACCTGCGTTTGAAGCTTTTCCAGGAGCGTAGA
>JAKLHL010000162.1 GCA_022710165.1 Bdellovibrionales bacterium
TCTTCACCATAGTAGGCCATGACCATGGATAACGACGCTGGGCCACAGTGGTTCCTGGCTTGCAGTATGTAAGGCACATTAAGGTAGGCGGAGGCTTCTAGCTCTTCCATTGCAACATTAACGCACTCAGGATCCTCGTAGTGTGTGCCGGCCTCGGCTGAAAGCGAAGGATCAACAGCAGCATTATTAGCACCGCAGGAATACAGCGCCGTAAATGAAAGAATAAATAAAAATACCAATATTTGGTTTTTCTTCATTTTTTAGTATTCAAAAACGACCGGACTTGTATCAAAGGTAAGGAACTCTATCTTGTAGCCCTTGTTCTTTAACTTGTTCGTAAGCTCGTACTTTGATGTCTCTATGCTGTCTTCGCTCATGAACCTTGATGAAGGCATCTCTTTTATGAAGCTGTTAAGGTCATAGCTAAGCTCGTTCTGCTTGTCAGAAACAAACTCTGCATCTTTTTTATCACCAAAGACCAACCTTACATCTACCCTAAGCTCTTTTCCATCAGCCAGATCAAAAGTATGGCCCTTAAGGCTCAACTTGTAACCCTTGTATTCTTCTACTTTCCAGTGATTGCTTAGATAAAAAGCGAGGATAATGCCTGTTCCGACTATAACGATAGTTCCTAGCCACTTAAGGAGCGTATAGTTCATAATGCTAATGCTTTTACTATATTCGGCCTTTGCTGGTCAAGCCAAAAAAGCCTGTTTTTACAAAGGTTTTCAGCTTTTTTTAAATAATATTAACCGAAGCACCGAAAAGTATTGTCTAAAGGGTAAATTCAAAGCGGTACGTTGGAGGGGAGGTAAAGGCCATGAACATGAAGAATGACACAACCATCAAGAGAAGGCACAAAGAGATCATAGAAAAGGAGTGCACTTGTTCAGTATGCGGAAGCAAGCTGGAGTTCGCTCATTTTATAGATTACGGTATGAAGCAGGTAAAAGAGAGTGCTGTTTGCAAGGATTGCGGAGTTAGGTATCAAATAAGGAACTTCGCGCTTAACTAGGTTTCCCAAACCTCTTTAATATAAAGCCAAACAAAAACCCCGGGTCCCATTTAAGGAACTCGGGGTTCTTGTTATTGATTGGCCTTAAAAAATCAAATTAGAGGCTAACTTGTGTAGAGAGCATAACTCTCTTAGAAGCATTAACCTTTGTGTCTGGGCAGTATGTCTGATCATAAGAGATAGCTGCCTGCAACTTGTCTTCGAACCACTTTGTGTTCAAACCAAGTAGGAATACGTGAGCATAGCGAGTACCTGTAACTGTAAGGTCCTTGCTGTCAGCATAGTCCCATCTTACGAGAGGCTGTAGGTTCTTCCATACGTCATAGCTAGCACCAAAGCTCATAGCCTTTATCTGGTTAGCGTCGTTATTCTTGCTGTATGTACCAACATATTCAAGAGATGTAGCAAAGCCAGCATACTTGTAACCTAACAATAGGTTATAGTTGCTTCTTTCTGTTGTTCTATTGAGAGCCTTCCAGTTAATAGTAAGAGCAAGTTCCTTAAGAGCTTCGTTGTCGAAGGTCTTGAAAGGAGCAAAAGTAGCATTAAGTATGAATGCGCCTGCATTACCTAGAGTATCAGCAGGGTTGTTGAAACCATTCCACATACCTCTTCCTGATGAATAGATAAGAGAAGCAACTATTGACTCATCAAAATAGCTCTGAGCCAACATAGCACCCATTTCTACGTAGTTGTTTGGCATCAATGTTGAATCGATAGAATTTCTTATGAACCTAAATGGCTGATAGTACTGTTCCGTCAAATACATTGGTGACTCGAACTGACCGACTGTAAGAGCCAAACCATAATCGCCACAGCAGCTTGTAAGGTCATGGATCTTGAAGTAACCATTAACCAATACGAAATCTACTGTGTTGTTTGTCCCTGCAACAGCAGCAGCACCAGTTATCATGTTCTTTCTCATGAAACCAGGTGTTGCAACGATGGAGAGGTTATCTCCAAACTTCTTTTCTAATGTGATCCCTGAAAGGTCAAAGTCATGGCTCATTGTGTTTGGTCCTACAAACTCAGATGCCATCTGGAACCTTACAAATGGGTTCACGGTGAAATCGTCAGCAGCAAAAGCACTTGCGCTGACTGCCACTACGGCAAAAACTGCTAATACCTTAAAAAGTCTCATTCTAAAAACCTCCTTAAAATAATGACTTTCAAATTAATAAACAAACATTACTATATAAACAACTAACGTGGTTTTCTAAATTTTTCAACTTTTTTTAATGATACTGTCAAACAAGCTCTAGTAAAGAGTTCTAAGATTTTAACGCACTGCGTCCGCGCAGGTCCCTGTGGTACGAGATGGCAAATCTGTGGGTTTCGTCCCTTATCATCTTAAAGAAATTAAGCGTATCCTTGTCCATTTTCAAGACCTTGGTACTATCATCAGCGCCTATGGAGTATATCTTATCTAGCGAAAGCCCCTTTGAACTTTCTTTGTCTTTGGCTATTGAAAGCAGGGCCAAAGGTCTTATGCCGGCTTCATCAAGTTCACCAAAAACCGCTCCCAGCTGAGTTCTTCCGCCGTCTATCAAAACAATATCGCTTAAAGGATCTTCTTCTATATGAGTAAGTCTTCTTTTAATTACTTCTCTCATCATCTTAAGATCATCTCCCTTGAACTCACCGCGTATCTTATATTTTCTGTATAGGGATTTTTTTGGTACCCCGTCCTCAAAGACGACCTTAACACCAACAGCATATTTACCTGCGATATTTGACATGTCATAGCATTCAACTGTGCTTAAATTCTTTTTTATTCCCAAAGCCTTGCTCACAAAGCTCATTGCACTTTTTGACCTGTCGTTCTTTATGTTTGCCGACCTTAACTGTTCCTCCAGGTTCTTTGAGCCAATTGCCCTTAGTCCTTTTACCTCTTTGATGGCCTTATGGGTTATTACGAACCTGCCCTGCCCCTTATAGTTGGTATTTAGGAACTCAACTACCGAAGCATCCTTTACCTCTATAGGGACACTGATGGTGCCCGGAATAACGTTCTTTATGTAGTGATCTATCAAGAATCTTCTTAAAGCCTCTTCTTCGTCGTGCGGACCTTTTATGAAAACATTCGTCTGGCCAAGCAGCATCCCGTCCCTTACAAGGAGTATATTAAAGGCAAAGCTCTCGCCCTCTTTTGCAAAGCTGATCACGTCGATGTTCTTATTCACACTAAGTACCACACTTTGAGCATCGCTAAGGGCCTTAAGGGAGTTAACACGCTCTCTGACCTGGGCCGCAAACTCAAATTCAAGATTATCCGACGCAAGCAGCATTTCTTTTTCAAGAGCCTTTATGACCTCATTGGTGCGCCCTTTAAGTACGGATATCACACCTTCTATTATCCCGTCATATTCCTTCTTGCCCACAAGTCCGCAGCAAGGGGCCAGGCACTGTTTTATCTCGTAGTTTATGCAAGGCCTTTTTGCGGACTTAAACACTCCGTCCGCACATTTACGGAATGGGAACGCCATATTTACAGTTGCTATTATGCTTTTCAAGAACCTTGAGCTTGTATAAGGGCCAAAGTACATGGCCCCGTCATCCACAACACGTCTTACTATCTGAACCCTTGGCCACTCGGACTTTTTGTTTATCTTTATATAGGGGAAGGATTTATCGTCTTTAAGCAGTATGTTGTAACGGGGTTTATACTTTTTTATGAGGTTTGATTCCAGCACCAAAGCTTCGAACTCGGTACTGGTCCTTACAAATTCTGCGTCGCT
>JAKLHL010000163.1 GCA_022710165.1 Bdellovibrionales bacterium
TATAAGACCAAGTACATACTTAAAGACGGAAGGTTGCTCCTTATAGACGAGCCTGAAGGTAAATTCCACGAGATAAGATACAAAGTGGAAGAAGATTATGCCCGAGAGTTCCACGAGGATTTTGAAGGATATACCGTCGAGCAGATAAGAAGTATGGCAAAGCCAATACCTAGAGCTTTCCAGGGTATGAGCGGAGCTAACGTCATGGAAGTGGAGATAGATGGTAAGGTGTATATATTAAAGGACCTTGGTGGTAACAAGAGTGCCATAGGTACAGCACTTAACGAGATAAGAAGTGCAGACTGGTACCATTACAACGCCCTAGGCCCAAAGGCATATCTTTTGAAGACGATGGTTGATGGATTCCTTCGTCTTAGAAAAATACCTCACTACTACCTCTTGGTAGAAAAGGTTAAGGGTATAAACATAAAAGACATAGTCCTTGATCCTTATTTTATGGCTAAGTGGCAGCATGATAAACCCGATCTGCTTAGGGAAGAGATAGAAAAGTCCCTGGGCCGTAATTTTAAGACGGTGAGTGAAGCCTGTGTTGCTTTTGCAAAGGCTGTACTTGCAGATAGGGAACTTATGATAGAGATATTCAGGGGCAGGGAGCTGGTAAGGAGTACCTTCTCTAGAGTAGACGACCTTCAGTTCCTTTTACAGCCAAGGACCAAAAGCAGAAAGGCCAGATTTAACTTTATAGATTGCGGAAGGAATAAATTGTTCACTACTTACACCGAGTATAGAAAGTATTCTTCTTATGAGCTGGACTACCTTATGACTGTGCTTGAAGAGATAAGCAAGGCCGATCCAGCTGTACACGTGCCTTGGGTTAAACCCGAAGGTATGGACCCTTGGACCTATCCGCTGATGATAAAATAACTATCTTGGATCGCGCGCTACTTCGTTAACGCTTTCAAGGTCTGGGAGCTCTTTATCTTTTGCACTGCCAACTCCAAGGTCCTTGAATTTGCGTGCAGAGCTAAGCACCCTCGTCTCCATGGACGATAAAGTGTCGTTATATTTTTTAACTGCAGAGTTAAGTTCTTTTCCAAGTCCGTTAAAATGATCCGTCATCGTAGATATACGTTCAAAGAGCTCGCTCCCGAGTATTGCTATCCTGTTTGCGTTCTCTTCAAGGGTTTGTTGTTTCCATCCGTAAGCAACGGCCTTAAGGAGTGCTATCAAGGTCGTAGGGGTTGCTATCAAGACCTTGTTCTCTACCCCAAGTTCTATCAAACCAGGCTCGTAATCAAGTGCAGAGCTAAAAAGGTTTTCTCCTGGCAGGAAGAGCACTACAAAGTCTGGGGTATGGTCGAACTGGTTCCAATATTCTTTTTTTCTTAGCTCGTCTATTCTTGCCTTAACTTGAGCCGAGTGGTGTTTTAGTTTTGCCTCTTGTGCAGCGGGGTCGCTCTCTGATAGTGCATCAAGGTAAGAATCCAAAGGCACTTTTGAATCTACGACTATGTGTCTTCCAGATGGAAGCTTTATTATCATGTCAGGACGAAGTCTTAAGTCCTTTTCATTTGTCACGGTTTGCTGAAGTTCAAAGTCACAGTATTCCTGCATGCCGGCAAGTTCGACCACTCTTTTAAGCTGTATCTCTCCCCAGCGTCCACGAACGTGTGGTTTTCTTAGTGCTGTGACAAGGTTGCCGGTTTCTTTTTTTAATCCATCGCTTAATGCAAAGAGCTTTGATATCTCGTTCTTTAGTACGTCCTGGGTTCCTTTTCTTTCTTTTTCTATCTCGTGGATCTTTCCATCCAGTTTTTCCAAGGTTTCTTTAAGAGGGTTAACTATGATTGAAAAGTTCTCGTTGTTAGACTTAAGGGCATCAGAGGATAGCGCCTTAAAGGTATCTTTTAGATTACCCTCTACGTAGTTAAGCTTGTCAGCAAGTGCCTTGTTCTTTTCTTTGTACACCATGTAAACGGCCAAAGCGCCCACTGCTATTCCAAATATCAATCCAACTATAGTCCACATAACTACTCCTTATACTCTTTGCAGGCGCTTACGTCCACTATACTTGCAAGCACCTTTTTGCCCGGAAAGGCTTTCCTGGCAAACTTAACATAGCAATCTATTTGGGTTTTATATCCTAAAAGGTCTTCTTCGTTTACGGCAGTTTTGTAGTCCAGCACCCAGACCCTGTCATCATATATGTTTATACGGTCTATCCTTCCAGAGATGATATTCCCATTTTCCAATACGGCAAAAGGATGTTCACAGAGCGCTTTTGGTGCGGAGAATATTTTTTGTCCAAGTTCTGATCCTGCAAAGTCGTTTATTATCCTTGAGATGTTTAAAACACTCTCTGGGCTTATACGTTTATAGATAGCCTCTACCTCGTCTTTTTTATCCCAGTTCTCAAGTATGCTGTGGATGATGGTCCCGGAACTTATTTTATCAGGGATGTTTTTATGCTCATATTTTATATGCTGGTCCCTTAGGAACGATACCGAGTATCTTTTTGTGACCTTTGTTCTTTGCACTTCTTCTTTAGTGAGGTCTTTGTTAAGGACCTTAACGGTCTTTATTTTTGGGGTTTTGAATTTTTCTTCTTCCTGGACGCTGTATTCTTCTATCCTGTCTTTGAACACCTGTGCAAGCCACTCAACCCAGCGGCTTCCTTCAAGTCCCTTTTTACCTTTGTTCATGTCGCTTATCATATATAGTTCGTCTTTTGCCCTGGTCATTGCAACATAGAGTATGCGCTTTGATTCTGCCAGGTCTGCGTCAGCTTCATATTCTTTTATCTTTTGATAAAGAACAGTGTTCAGTTTTTTATTGGTGCTGTCATCCCCAAGCTTTACAGCTATCCCGCCGTCGTCAGAAATGACTATTGTATCTTTTGCAGGTCTAGGCGGAGCATCAAGGCAGGGTATTATTACAGTATTGAACTCAAGGCCCTTTGAGGCGTGAACGGTCATAAGTTTTACTGCGTTAGCTTTAGTGCCAGCATCTTGTCCCTTCATGCTGTACAAAAAGTCGAGGAAGTATTCAATGCCTTCGCCCTCTGCTTCTACATGCATGGCCGCCCTTAATATGGCTTCTTCTGCCCCTGCATCCTGGCCAGTAAAGATCAAAGAGGCTGAAGGGATGAACTTTGACACCCTAAGAACTTCTGCAACGAATTCTATAAAACTGCCGTGATCTTTTATTGCCCTCATCCTGCTAACAAAGTCTTTTACAGGGTGCTCGCCTAATACATCCCAAATTGAGTATCCCTCTTTCCTTAATTTATAGATATCTTTTTCGCTGGTATAAAAAACAGGGAGTTTTAAAACTTCCAGCATACAGGTGTCGTCGTTAGGATTTAGTATTACGTTAAACAGGCTCCTTAGACTGCTTAAAAGGTCGTACCTGCTTTCTCCGCCATAAACAACGAACGGAACACCCTTATCCCTGAAAAGTTTTTCGAACTCGGGCATATGGTTGGATGACCTAAAGAGCAGGGCAAAATCGTCGTAGTCTTTGCCTTGGCTTAGGCCCTTGTTAATTATGTCCAAGGCTATTCTTGCTTCCAACTCATGGTTAAAGGAGTTGTGACTCGTTGAGCTTGATGGAGCGTTTATAATTCTTACTACTCCCTTAGCTTCGTCCCTTTTAGGTTCAAAACTAAGATACTCAGCCTCAAAACCCTGTCGTCCATGTTTGCTGTTGCTGTGGCCAAAGATCTGAGGAAAAGCCGTATTGACCGCTTCAATTATATTAGGCAGACATCTCCAGTTTGTCTTTA
>JAKLHL010000164.1 GCA_022710165.1 Bdellovibrionales bacterium
GCTGTCAGCGTCGTCTTACCATGGTCAACGTGACCTATCGTTCCTACGTTAACGTGCGGCTTGTTCCTCTCAAATTTCTGCTTTGCCATAAAAATTATCCCTCCTCAGCGTCTAATTAAAATTTACAAAAACACTCCATTGCCCAAAATGGCAACCCAATGTACAAAATTTTTATAAAAAATGCAACCTATTATTAAAAATAATTTATTCCGCCTATTATCTCCCTGCTGAGAGCTTGCGGAACTGCTTGATATTCAGAGAACTCCATCGTGTAGGTACCCCTACCCTGAGTGAGTGATCTTAAGTCGGTGGAATAGCCGAACATGCCTGCCAAAGGAACGCTGGCCATGACAAACCTTAAGCCGTCAGACCTTATGCCCATTTCAAGCACCCTACCCCTTCTTGTGCCAACATCTCCAATAATATCGCCAACATACTCTTCTGGCGATACCATCTCAACGCTCATGATCGGTTCCAGCAGAACTGGACCGGCAGAGTTGTATGCTTCCCTGAAAGCCAAAGAGGCAGCGGCTGGCAGGGATATTTCAAGGCCTTCGGCCTCAGCGAATTCTATTTTCTTGATCTTGACCTGTAGTTTATACACAGGGTAACCGGCCAAGTGCCCAGAGGTGCATGAGTCCTTAACGGATTTCATGATCAGGTTCTTTTGCTCCTGGGTCAGATTTTCCTGTTCAAGGGCAAAACCAACAGAAACGATGTCTGGACCATCATATGGGGCAACTTCAAGTTTAACCCCGGCAAAGAACTTTTTACCGCCAAGTTCCTTGTCAAAATATCCAGTCGCCTCTGATACGGCAGTGATGGTTTCCCTGTATGCGACCTGAGGTTTACCGACCTTTGCCGACACTTTGAATTCCCTGAGCAGTCTGTCGACGATGATCTCCAGGTGCAGCTCACCCATTCCGGATATTATCTGCTGTCCTGTTTCCTGGTTTATGGCGACCCTGAAAGTAGGGTCTTCCATCATCAGCCTCGAAAGACTTTCGTTGAGCTTTTCCTCGTCGGTCTTTGTCTTTGGTTCTATCGCAACGAATATTACAGGCTCGGGAACTTCTATCTTCTCTAGCAGGACCTGTTTCTTGTCGGAGCAAAGAGTGTCTCCCGTCGATGTAAGCCTTAGGCCCACGAACCCGACTATTTCTCCTGCATGAGCGCTTTTTCTTTCTTCTCTTTTATTTGAATGCATCAAAAGTATCTTAGAGACCCTTTCCCTTTTTCCTTTAACGGAATTATAGACGGTGCTCCCTACCTCGATACTGCCTGAATATATCCTGACGTAGGTCAACTGGCCCGCATAAGGGTCGTTGGCTATCTTGAATGCAAGGGCAGAAAAACTCTCGTCGGTCTTTGGATGGAACGACACCATCTTGTCATCTTTAACAGGGTCATGCCCGACTATCTCTCCTCTGTCGGCAGGATCAGGAAGAAGGCTTATGACTGCGTCCAATAGGGGCTGAACACCCTTGTTCTTAAATGCAGAGCCGCAAAAAACAGGCACCACAGAAAAGCTCAAGGTCAATTTTCTTAGCACTTCCCATATTTGTTTTTCTTCAACGACGGTACCATCAAGAAACCTTGAACAAATATCGTCGTCACATTCACTCAGCCTTTCGAGTAATGCGCTCCTCCAATGTTCAGCATCTTTTTTCAGTTCCTCTGGGATCTCGTCGTAGCTATACTCCAATCCTTGCGTATCGTCTTTCCAGTAAACAGCCTTCATCTTAACAAGGTCTACAACACCCTTGAACTTATCACCTGTACCTATCGGTATCTGCATAAGCACCGGTGATGCTCCAAGCTTTAGATGTATCATTTCCCTGACCCTGAAAAGGTCAGCGCCCATACGGTCCATCTTGTTAACGAATGCGATGCGGGGCACATGATACTTGTTGGCCTGTCTCCACACCGTCTCTGATTGTGGTTCAACACCGCCAACTCCGCAAAATACAGCTATCGCCCCGTCAAGTACACGCAAAGACCTTTCAACCTCTATGGTGAAGTCAACGTGCCCCGGGGTGTCTATGATATTTATCCTGTGGTCTTTCCAAAAACAGGTGGTCGCAGCGGCGGTGATGGTTATACCCCTTTCCTGCTCCTGGACCATCCAGTCCATGGTCGCAGTACCTTGGTCAACTTCACCTATCTTGTGGGTTATTCCTGTATAAAAAAGGATCCTTTCCGTTAAAGTGGTCTTGCCAGCGTCGATATGCGCCATTATACCGATATTTCGGTACTTTTGCAGTGCGACGTCATCCATTGATTACCAACGGTAGTGAGCGAAAGCCCTGTTAGCCTCTGCCATTTTAAGTGTATCGTCTTTCTTCTTGAATGATGAGCCACGGCTGTTGTAAGCATCCATCAATTCAGCGGCGATCTTTTCCATCATAGTCCTTTCGCTCTTTCTTTCTCTAGCGTAATTGACTATCCACCTTATAGCAAGGCTCTGCTGTCTGTCTGACCTGACTTCAACAGGGACCTGGTAGTTGGCTCCGCCAACTCTTCTTGATTTAACCTCTACTGGAGGTTTTATATTCCCAAGAGCCTTATGGAAATAAGTAAGAGGCTCTTCTCCGGTCTTTTCCTTTATAAGATCAAGTGCTCCATAAACGATGGTCTCTGCTGTTCCTCTTTTTCCGCCCATCATTATCTTGTTAATGAACCTTGTTATGACCTCGTCGCCATACCTTGGGTCCTTAAGCACTGTTCTTTTTACTGCAGCTTTTTTTCTACTCATATTCTAATTTCCTCTCCTGACTTACTTTGTGGATCTCTTAGCACCATATTTTGAACGGCTCTGTTTTCTATTGGTAACGCCGGCGGTGTCTAAAGATCCCCTAACTATGTGATAACGAACTCCTGGAAGGTCTTTTACCCTGCCGCCTCTTATCATGACAACAGAGTGTTCCTGAAGGTTATGACCCTCTCCTGGTATATATGCTGTTACTTCGAAGCTGTTAGTCAACCTTACCCTTGCTACTTTTCTTAAAGCAGAGTTAGGTTTTTTTGGCGTCGTAGTATAAACCCTTATGCACACGCCTCTTCTTTGAGGGCATGAAGCAAGGGCAGGTGCCTTTGTCTTGGCCGTCTGCACCCTTCTTTCGTTCTTAACTAACTGATTTATCGTAGGCATTTCTTACTCCTTTCTTTCCTAAAACAATCCGTGTTCTATTATTTTATTTTGTCCCTAATGTCAAGTACCCCTAAAAAGCGAGGGTGTCTGACTCGTCATCAGAGCCGGTTGCGGGACCTTCTGAGCTCTCTGTCCCGTAACTATATCCAGCTTCCTCAGCGACCTTAAAGTCTGCATTGGAATAAGCCCCAAGGCCTGTTCCGCCAGGTATGAGCCTTCCGAGAGCAACGTTCTCCTTAAGGCCCTTAAGGTAATCAACCTTTCCTGCTATAGCCGCTTCTGTAAGCACTTTTGTTGTTTCCTGGAAGGAAGCAGCTGCCAAGAAGCTGTCTGATGTCAAAGATGCCTTGGTTATACCAAGCAGCAATGCTTCTGCAGTAGCTGGTGTTCCACCTGTCTGGGACACTCTTTCGTTCTCTTCCATGAATATGTACTTCTCGACCTGTTCATTGATAAGGAAGTTAGTATCACCTGGGTCCATTATGCGAACTCTGTTAAGCATTTGTCTTACTATTACTTCTATGTGCTTATCGTTGATCTTAACACCCTGCAGCCTGTAAACTTCTTGTACTTCGTTCACAAG
>JAKLHL010000165.1 GCA_022710165.1 Bdellovibrionales bacterium
AGGCCGTAACCATAGTCACAGCTGTTGTGGGACTTTATTACATCAGCTATTGTGCTGAACCTTTTTATGGACACATTAGGACCAAAGATCTCGCTGGTGTTATAAACGCCTTTCTCGTCCAGATCATCTGTTAAATGTATAGACGGTGTAACGTAGTGTCCCTTGTAACCTGTTTCTATCTCTATCTCTTTTCCCCTCATCAGTATCTCTGAACCTTCTCTCTGTGATATGCCCTGAAGTCTTATGTAGTTCTGTTTTGCGTTCTCAGAGATAAGCGGTCCCATGAAAGGTTTTAAGCCTTTATACTCGTCAAGTGGATGCCCCACTCTCAGCTTTTTAGACTTTATGTGGAACTTATCAATAAAGTGGTCTGCTATGTCCTTGTGGACGAAGATCCTTCTTATGCCGTTACTGCGCTGACCTGAGCTTACGAAAGCACCAAAGACAAGTTCATTCACCGTATCATCCAAATTACAATCAGGCATTACTACAGAGGCGTTCTTGCCTCCAGTACCCATGACCATTATTTTCCAATAATCGTCTGCAACATGCTCTGATATTTTTGTGGCTGTTTCAAAAGTGCCGTTAAAGAAAACGGTATATACGTCGTGATGCTTTATTATCCTTTTTGACATTTCCCTTTCGCCAAGGACCATGTTGAAAACGCCGCTTGGCAGTTCTGCATGCTGTACAGCCTCTGCAAGGACCTGGCCAACAAGAGGAGTATGTTCCGATGGTTTATATACGACCGTGTTCCCTATCAGCAGCGCGCTCACTATTGAACGTATAGGATAAAGCACTGGCTGATTAAAAGGAGCTATTACCGCAACAACACCATTAGGTTTATAAAGCTGTACGACGTGGTCCTCTGATTCAAGGGCACAGCCGTCGAAAGGCGTATATGAACCGAACTGTCTGAAAAGTTCATTTATATCCTTAAGCGCAAGCTCCACTTCCTGCTTTGCGTCCCAGATAGGTCTTCCAAGTTCTCTGGATATAAGCTCTACGAGCCATGGAGAAAGCATCTCTAGAGAGTTCTTTAAGCGCCCTACCATCTCTAGCCTTTTATCGCCGTCCAAAGACGCCCAGTGTTCAAATACCTTTGCGGCACTTGCCACAGCTTCTTCTGCGTGCGGAAAATAAACCGGTACAGAGACTATGAGTTCTTTTGTGTTGGCAGGGTTCTTTTTTTCGAAATAGGAATTTGGGTGCTCCGGGATAACGAACCTTCCGTTTATGTAGTTGCCTGAAAAAGAGAAATCTCTCCAACCAATGTTTTGCATGGCACCCCCGAAAGAGATTTACAATTACACCTTTTTTATATATAGATTTTCGATATTAAGCAAAAAGAATAATGATTATGAGTAAAAAAGTTAAAGCAGTAATTTTTGATCTTGATGGAACACTGGCCGATTCCTTTCACATAGGTTTGGCCGTGGCCAACGAGCTTGCGCCAAAATACAAATATAAACCCATAGAGGATTCCCCGGTAATAAGGGACTTGTCGTTCAGAGAATTCTTACTTTCACACCTTAACCTTGGCAAGATAAGGCTTATCTTTTGGGCGAGAGAAATAAGGCGCATAGTCAGCCAAAAGACCGGTGACATAAAGATATTCCCGGGCATAAAGGACATGCTCGAAGAGCTCTCAAAGGAGTGCAAGATAGGCATACTCACCTCTAACAGCACAAAGAACGCTCTTGCTGTACTCAAGAACAACGGTATAGACCAATATTTCAGTTTCCTTTATACGAACTGCTCAGCCTTTGGAAAATGGGGACACCTTAAGAAACTTTTAAGGACTGAAAAGTATAAAAGGGACGAGGTCATTTACGTTGGCGACGAGATCCGCGACATAGACTCATGCAAAATAGTACATGTACCTATAATAGCTGTTACCTGGGGCGGGAACTCAGCAAAGGCATTGATGCAGACCGGGGCTGATTACTACGCCTATATACCTTCTGACATAAACGCCATAATCAGGATGATAAATCAGAAAGCTCAGTGAACGTATCCACAAAGCGGTCCGGTATTATATTCTCTTTCATGAATTTATCTTTTGACCAGTTACCGTAAGTAACGGCACAAGTATAAGTCCCGGCATTCTTGCCAAAAAGAACGTCCCTGTCAGTATCGCCTACCATTAGCGTTTGATCTGGGCTAACCCCTAGTTTTTCGCATATCTCTAAAAGAAGTGTGGGGTCTGGTTTTGCAGGCACACCTTCGTCCCTGCCCCTTACCTCATCAAAATATTTTATAAGTCCTGATGATTTAAGCTCTGCCTGTGCACAATAAGTATGTTTTGCAGTTGCAACGGCCATTTTAAAGCCCTTTTCACGAAGCAGTTTTATGGTCTCCTTAACGCCTTCAAAGGTCTCTGCCTTGTCTATATAGTTGTCGTAGTAGTGGCTCACATAGTAATCAGCGACTTTTCTTAATACGAATTTATTAGCACCTGGCATTAGAACATCAAGGGTCTCTGGAAGGCTTTTGCCCATAAAGAAATGTGAATCCAGCCTCGTTATAGCCGGAGTAACGTTATAGACCTCCATTGCCTTGAACAAAGAATCAAGTATCCCCTTTGAGCTGTCTATAAGGGTCCCGTCAAGATCGAACACTATTGCTTTTACTTTCATTGTTCCCACATTATTACATCACAAAGAAAAAGGGAAGAGCTCAAAGCTCTTCCCCCGTTTGTTGTTGTTCCTGATCACTTGCTTATGATTTCTTTATTGCCACTTTTTTAGGCTTTTTCTGCTCTGCCTTTGGAAGCTCTATCTTTAGGATACCGTCCTTATACTGAGCATCTATCTTTTCTTCGTTGATGTCAGCGATGTTAAAGGACCTCATGAAAGAGCCATAGCTCCTTTCGCACCTATAGACGTTGTCCTTTTCCTCTTTATACTCATTAGACCTTTCGCCTTTAAGTGTGAGCACACCATCCTTTACCTCTATGCTGACATCCTTTTCATCCACCCCTGGCAGATCGGCCTTGATAACATACTTGTCTTCCTGCTCAACTATATCTACTGCAGGCCTCCAAGCAGCCATCTCGTTTGTTTCGCCCAAAGAAGGAGCAAAGAAATCATCATAGAATCTGTCTCCAAAGAACACATCGAACATTGACCTTTTGTTTGTTGGTTTTGTTAGTTCGTATTTCATAACTATCCCCTCCTGAAACTTTTTTTATTATCTTTTCTCAACCATAAAATGGGTATTGCTGGCCAAAAAGTCAAGCCCCCTGCCTAAAACACAGGCACGCTGTGGCTTTGATTTGACCTAAATGCCTTAAAGAGCTATGATTTTTTGCATGAAAAATAAAAACCGTTTTAAATTGATCTTAAAGGTCTCGTTCTTCCTTTTAATTTCAATCTCACTGCTTCTTTACCTTGAAAGAATATCATCTTGGATAAGCTTTACCTTTCTAAAGATGGACCCTGCCACAAAGATCGGTTCAGCAGTTCAATTCTTTATATTTGAGACACCTAAGGTACTACTACTTCTTGCTATAATAGTTTTCATAGTAGGGATAATAAGGACCTTCTTTACCGCTGAAAGGACAAAAAAGATCCTGTCAGGTAAAAAAGAGTTCACCGGCAACGTTCTTGCAGCGCTCTTGGGTGTAACAACGCCTTTCTGTACCTGTTCAGCTATACCTTTGTTCATTGGTTTTGTTACCAGCGGTGTACCGCTTGGAATAACTTTCTCATTTTT
>JAKLHL010000166.1 GCA_022710165.1 Bdellovibrionales bacterium
GACGCTCTTAAATGAGTACGGAAGCCTGGATAACATATACAAAAAAGTGGACAGCATTAAGAACAAAAAACACCATGAGGCTTTGTTAAGATCAAAAGATAACGCCCTGCTCTCTAAAGAGCTGGTCACATTAAAAGAGGATATCCCCGTCGATGTAAAGGTTATAGATCTTGACCTAAAGGACCCTGACACAGATAAACTATTCAGTCTTTTAAGTGAGCTTGAGTTCACTTCTGAGTTGAGGGAATTCTCTCAGGCAAGGCCAGGGGACACCAAACCCAAGGGTCCCAGCGATGTAAAAGTACTTGGAGAAAGGTTCGTGGTCCATCAAGGCTGTTTGATAGGTCACGATATACTTCACAATGCGGACCTAAAGACCATCCTTGAGCATAAAAAGATATTTGATACCAGGGTCGCATCCTACGTCCTTAATCCCGGTGAACGCGACTACCCTTTGGAGGATGTAAGCCTTAGGACCATAAAACAAAGTTTCTCGCCGGATCTTTTTCCTGCAATAAAAGAGGAGCTTGAACAGCAGATAAAAGAAAAGGGACTTGAAAAGGTCTTCTATGATGTAGATATCCCCTGCATCAAGCCCTTAAAGGAAATAGAGGAAACAGGAGCCCTTGTAGACGCTGAAAAGCTAAAAGAACTTTCAAAGGAATTCGGGAAGCTCATAGACGGATATACCACAAAAATATACAAGGAAGCCGGGATGGAGTTCAACATAAACTCCCCAAAACAGCTCTCCTTTGTCTTGTTTGAGAAGCTGAACCTAAGTTCAGGTATGGCCAAGAAAAGGGACACTGGGCTTTCGACCGACCAGGAAGTGCTTGTTGAGCTTTCAGCGATACACCCTCTTCCAAAACTTGTTATGGAGTATCGTGAACTTGCAAAACTAAAAGGCACCTATGTTGATCCTTTGATTGAGATGGCCTCCAGCGGCGATGGAAGGATACGCACAACCTACAACCTTGACCTTACCTCCACAGGCAGACTTTCAAGCTCGAACCCAAATCTTCAGAACATACCCATAAGGACGCCGTCCGGGGCAAGGATACGAGAGACTTTTATAGCTCCTCACGGCAAAAAACTAATAAGCGCAGATTACTCTCAGGTGGAACTTAGGATATTTGCCCATCTTAGCGGTGATAAAAAAATGATAGAGGCTTTTGAGGATGGTGACGATATCCACACACGCACAGCGGCAGAGATATTTGATGTTTCCATGGAGCTTGTAACCCTTAGCCAGAGGGCCCAGGCAAAAGCCGTTAACTTTGGGATAATCTACGGAAAAACACCCTATGGTCTTGCACGTGAACTTAACATCACACAGGCTGTGGCATCAAAAATAATCTCAAGGTACTTTGAACGCTATAAGGGTGTGGCAAAGGTAAGGGAAGATCTTATAAAAAAGGCCCGTGCCACGGGCTACTCAGAGACCATCTTTGGTCGTCGTAGATATTTGCCTGATATAAACACCAAACACGTGGCAAGAAGGAACTTTGCAGAGAGGAACGCAATAAACGCCCCTATACAGGGATCCGCTGCCGACATAATGAAACTTGCCCTCTCAAAAGTATGGGAAAGCCTTAAAGAAAAATATCCTGACTCAAAGATAATAATGCACGTCCACGACGAACTAGTGGTGGAAGCACCTCAAAAGGATGCTGAAAAAGTGGCAACGCTAATAAAGCACGAGATGGAGAACGTGGTCGACTTCAAACCAAAACTAACCGTAGAGACCAGCATCGGCCAAACCTGGTTAGAAGCCCATTAACGATAATTAATTATTCAGTTAAAAACACTTTTCTCAACCTCGACGTTCCCTTTCGGGCCGTCTACGACTCGGCTTAAAAACCCTCCGCCAGCTCGGTTTTTCAAGCCTGCGCGATGGTTTCTAAAAATGTTTTTAACTGAATAATTTATCCCTGAGCAAACCGTTACTTGAAGTCTACCAGTTCAACTTCGAACACCAAGGTTGCCTTTGCAGGTATCACTGGTGGATATCCAGCCTCGCCGTAAGCAAGGTCGTAAGGTATTATCAAAGTTCTTTTTTCGCCCTTTTTCATATCAAGAAGAGCTTCATCCCAGCCTTTTATTACTTGTCCCTTGCCGACCACAAAAGCTATCGGCTCGCCTCTTTTATAGGAGCTGTCGAACAGTGTCCCGTCCATCAATGTGCCGTTGTAATGAGCAAGCACCTGAGCACCCGCTTTTGGCTTCTGGCCAAGACCTTCTTTTATTACGACATACATAAGACCTGATGGGGTCTTTACAGCATTAGGCCAGGTTTTGGCTATGATCTCCTTTTCGGTCATTGGTTTACTCTCCTCTTGCTTGGCCCCCTTTGAGCAGGATCCAAGGGTCAAAATAAGTGCTAGGACTAAAATGTTAAATATCTTCATGGCCTTATCTTTTACACTCTCAAAAGCAGTATTTCAATAAATAAAATGATAAAAATCAATTTCATACAAGTAACATACAAAATATTGACACCATGCGTTTAATAAACAAAAATACTGTTTGTCCATTCTCATATCTAAATATCGGGGGAGCTCTTAAACCTATGATGCAGCCAAAATTGTTTGCTGATTTCGACGAGCCAAAACAAACAACTACAAAAATCACAAAAGTAACGACAAAGACATCTTCTACAAGACCAAAGACCAGCGGCGGTAGCGAAGAGATCGTGCCAGAACTTAACTACAATTTCAAAAGACTTTCCCAGAAAGGAGAGAAGTGCTGGGATGATGTTGTCGCCAGGTTCATAAACGAGATGCAGTCTCGCGGCGCAAAAACACCGAGGGAAGACCTTGAATGGCTGTGCTACAATTATTTTGCTCTTCCAAACTCCCCTGCTCTTTTAACATCAGGTACAAGGAATTTTTATGCGAGTGCATGCTCAAGCTATCCTGTAAAGGACACCATGGATGAGACACCTTTCTCCATACTTGATACTCTGAGGATATCAAGCATGGCCACCAAAGCCGGAATAGGAACGGGTTTTAACTTTTCAGGCATAAGGTCCAAGGAAGAACCGGTAAGAGGCAGAAAAGGCGTTACCGGAGGCCCTGTTTCATTTTTAAGAGCATATAACGGCTTCTTTAGGGAGATAACCCAGGCCACAAGAAAAAGCGCTTCAATGGGCCTCTTGCACGTTAACCATCCTGATGTAGAGGATTACATCAACTGCAAGGTCGAGGACGGACAGATAGAAGGTTTTAACCTTACCGTGATAATAGACGACAAGTTCATGAAGGCCGTAGAAGATAACGGCAACTACGAACAGAAATATAAAAAGCATAACGCAGAAGGACAGTCCACAAAGACCATAAAGGCCCGCGATCTTTTCAACCTTATGTGCCAGAGGATCTGGGACAACGGCGAGCCTGGCGTAATGTTCGAGGACACCATAAAGAGGGATTACTTTGAGGACGATATAAATATACTTGCTAACCCTTGCTCTGAAGCTCTTTTAAGTCACGGGGACGACTGGTTGGAGCTTTGTGTACTTGCTTCCATAAACCTGCCAAGGTACATGGCCCTTGGAACAGAAGAAAGAAAGCGCATCGTGGCCACCACCGTTAGGATGCTGAACGACATCATAGACGTGCAGGACTACGTAATAGAATATCAGCGTAAAGGAATGAAGGACAGGAACAGAAAGATCGGAATAGGTGTAGCTGGACTTGCAACGGTACTTGCCACCAAG
>JAKLHL010000167.1 GCA_022710165.1 Bdellovibrionales bacterium
GCCATGGTAGTTTTTTGACATTTTAGTTGATTTTTAATTTAAAATCTGTTATAATGTATTTTAACATAATAGGTCAGGAGGTACGTAAAATGAAAAAGATATTTTTAGCACTTATCGCAACGACCATGCTTTTTGGTTGTTCAATGTCAAGCAGGGTCATGTCGTTGATCGGGGCAAATGACTCAGACACTTCTGCTGCTAGTGTTGACCCAACAGCTACCCTTATAAAAGATCAGTTCGGGCCTTCATATAAATATGGAAAAACTCTGCAGCCCAAATTCTTCTTAAAAGACAAGGTGAACGTAGTTGTAGAGAACAAGAACGTAAGCATCTTTGTACAAAAAGACGCCCAGCTAATGAGGCCTGTTTTCTCCATAAAGGTCATGAACAATACAAGTTGTGACAGCAAATACCAAGCACACATAAAGAAGCTGGTGACTTTTGGTTCTTCCTATCAAGCAAAGATGTCATCTGTATATGCCGGGTCCTATGCTCAATTCTTGGCCTCTGGGATAAACAAGACTATTTCCGCAACCGGGATCACAAATACTTTCCTGTCTACTGAGTCACCTATATCAATAAGCCCTACGGGAGCTTCTATTGACGCCCTTACGACCATTACCTTTAACGAGAATAACTCCAAGAACCTGGTATGTATAAACTCTTTGATAGGCACTTCAAAACACGGTGTAACAGCGCGAACATATTTGAATGAAATACCTGTATTCTTTGTCCAGCTAGAGATGGTGGAATAAAAAATATGAAGAGGATGACCAGACGCACAGGACTTCTAAATGAAGTCCATCCACAAGAAGGAGGCTGCAATAAACAAAGGGTCCTGGATAACCTTATTACAGTAGACTTCAAAAGGGAGAGGTGCAACGACCGACAGTGCTAATTATGTGTCTGGTCATCCTAGTCGTTCTTTAAGAGTTCAAGAAGATTAAGATACAAAAAGTTCCTTACAAGCTTCCTTAAAAGCCTCAAATATCCAGAAGGTTCATTTATATATATAAAACTCCTAAGCTCCCCATCCTTTATTACAGGTACGACACCAAGAGAAATCGCCTTGTTAAGATCTACGTCAATATACCTATAACCATTCAGTTCAAAGTTCTTCAGGAAATTAAATGTGAAATGCGTTCTTTCTTTATCTTTTATAACATTGTTCAAATATTTAGAACCCATGTCGGACCTTACATCACATAAACGGTACTCTATCTTATTATCGGAGAGCACTTTCAACGCCTGTTCAAGTTCAATTCCATTCTTTTCTATATCGTCCTGGTCAGAGAAAAGTTTTGGGTACATCACATTAATGACAGCCCTGTAGGGATTAGCGTTCTGCTGTCCGCTCTTTGAGGTCAAGAACTCAACAAGCTCCTGCCTGGTACCTGTAAAGATCTCTCTGCAATACACACCAAAATGCTCCACCGCTTTAAGTTTAAGCTGTTCATTGCTTAAAGCTATTTCAGTTCTGTTAATGAAAAGCATTGCGTTAAAAGACAGCCTTATCCCACAGAAAGCACCAGTATTTTCTTGGGCAGAAGCAAGTATCTGATCCATAAAAAAAGGTTTTGCAAAATCTTTTTCAAGTATCAACAAGGTCATACTGTCGTCTTTTCTATATTTGTTTAGCTCATCTTTAAACTCTTTATGGCTGAGCAACAGTTCCCTGCTCTTTCTGCCTTTAAAGCTCAGTACCAAAGATTCTTTTTTCCATATCCCGGTAAAATATATCAGCAGTAAGGCCCCACAATAATACAGACCCACCTGCCCTTTTATGGGGAAAAAGATCAATATCTCTTTTGTCTCTAAAAAGTATTTGTCACCAAATAGCAGGTACAGAGCCAGGATATATTCAAAAAAGATGTAGGGTATCACCAGCGACAGATAGGATTCTGAAAATAAAAGGAACCTGTTAATGAACCTTATTATGAAGTAGCAGAATATCATCGTGTAGACCCAGGCCCATTTATCCAATATGGTAAGGTCAAGTATTAGCGACGACCAGTGTCTGTGAGGAAGGTTCAAGTAGGGCAGCAAAGAGAATAGATAAGCAAAAACAAAGCCCAGCATGATAACAACGACAAGGTTCCTGTTGAACAAAAGCCTAAGCATTGAGAGTGCCCTTGTCTTTAACAGCATTACCGTATCGAAATACAAGGACTTAGATACCCTTGCCGGTATAAGCATGAACATCTGTATCAGTTGGTACATGAGGAAAAAATCAACTACATAAGACTCATAAAAATAGTGCACCAGGATTATTAGGACCAGTTTGTCAGCACTCACCAAGGTAAACACCAATAACCTCTTAAGGCTGCTGTTTACGGGCTGCAACAAAAGTATAGAGCTTTCATAGACCTTTCTTAGTCTTATCCTTTTTGGTATTAATTTTATATTCCTTGCACCAAGTGTTTTGTCGCAAAAATGTTTGGTTATCAAAAAGTCCATTATCCCGCTGGAAAATAAAGAGAAGCACACCCCATAGGCGCCTATGAACTTCATCAGCACTATTCCAAGCAAAAGATTAAGCACCCTGGAACCCATGGTATACGATATTGGTATATAGACCCTGGATATAGTATATGTCGCCATGAAATAGGATGATCCAAGCAGCTGAAATATGGCTGAAGCTATGGTTGAAACGAATATTACGTAAGAGCCGGTTGAGTCGATCTTGACCAGGCTCAAAGAAACCAACATTACAAGGAGCCATATGACCGTACCTATCGCCACCAGTGCTACAAAATATTTTGATACTTCTTCAGTGCCAGATACTCGTTCAGCAGTAAGTATCTTTTCCCTTAAAGAGTATTTAATAGCGTCCCAAAAATCGGTAACGAACAGCATGAATGCATATCCTATTACACCGCCGGTCGCAGCACCCAAACCCAGCAGCTTAAGGATAAAGATTATCTGTATGAGGTTTATCAAAGTATAAGAGACGTCCCTCACAAAAGGAAGGCTGTTCCTGTAGAAAAAATATCTCATAAAGCCGCGCAAGGTCAGGATGTTCTCTATCCTGGGAGTATTGCGTCTAAACTCAAGGTCTCTACGTGCTTTATCTATTAGTCTATCCATATTTTATTAGTGTCTGTTTAGGTAAAATTATAATATCATATGTATCATGATTGAGTTACTTTTTAATGAGGACCTCTACAAAAAGGAGTTCGACAATCTAAAGTCAAAAGGAGCCAGCAGAAAAGGCCTCCTGGATAAGTCATACGTCAACGAAGGCATAACGCTACGGTGGGTCTTATATAATCAAAACTTGGTCATAAAAGAAAGTATCAGCCAGTTAAAGAACAAAACTTATGAGACACCTACAGCCATAGAAAAAAAGGTCTTGCTGGATAAAAAACAAAGGTCTTTATTTTACTTCGATTGGCATGAAAGGATACTTCAAGGTGTAGTAGCCCAAGCCATGAACGAGATTCTGGAGAACAAATTCTCTGACTCCCTTAATTCATATAGAAAAGGCAGAGGTACTTTCAACACGCTGGGTCTAATAAGCAAGTACTTGCAAGATCTAGACTACAGCTCTGACGTATTCGTAATAAAGAAAGATATAAAGTCATACGGGGACAACATAATCCATGAAAAACTGTTCGAGATATTAAGATCAAAACTGGACATGGATGATTACTTCTTTGAGGTCCTCAAAAAGATGATC
>JAKLHL010000168.1 GCA_022710165.1 Bdellovibrionales bacterium
TGCACTTTTAAGGTACAGGGCTAAGGACTGCTCTTACCTCATTGACTCATATCACACTCAGGAAAGGCCAAACATCTTTATCACTCCGAACCTTAAAGTGGTGAAGAGCATCAGTGATGCAAAGGCCACCGCCGACGTGCTCATCCTTTGCATGGTGCTTCCAGAAGGCAAGCTCCCTCAAAGATGGATAGAAGAGATAAGTTCTGCATTAAAGAACAACATAGACATAATAAACCCTCTCCACATAAATTTTGGTGAAGTGCCAGAGATAGCTTCAGCCCTCGGAGGCGTAAGCATAGATTCAACTGAATATAAGACGAAGTTCAATAACAGCAAGGCTGTCATATACAACATAAGAGTGGTCCCGCAAGACCTTGAGCTGTTCTCTTTAAAGGTACTTAACACCAAGGCTAAGAGGGTCCTTACCGTGGGTTCCGACTGCAACATCGGTAAGATGCTGACCACCATAGAACTTGATAAGCTTGCAAAGGCGAAGGGCCTTGACAGCGGATTTATAGCGACGGGGCAGATAGGCATATTGATAAAGGGGAGCGGCATTGCCGTGGACCGTGTCATCTGCGACTTTTTACCGGGAGCGGTAGAAAGGCTCATCCTTGCAGAAAAGGACCGCGACATACTTTTTGTAGAGGGGCAGGGCTCGATATTCCAGCCTATATATTCTGGAGTGACCCTTGGCCTGATACACGGAACAGCTCCTGATGCGATGGTCTTTTGTCATGTGCCTTCAAGGAAAAAGCTCCGCTACACCGATATAGACATACTTGATTATAAGACCATGATAAGGATGCACGAAGAGATATCCTCCATAGTTAACAAGACCAAGGTGGTCGGCATTTCCCTTAACTGCTTTGACCTTACGGATGAGCAGGCAAGGGATGAGGTGAAAAGGGCAGAGGACATGACAGGACTGCCTGCAACGGACCCTGTAAAGTTCGGCTCCAAAAAACTTATAGATGCTGTAACAAGTTATCTTGTACCATGTAAGTGCTGCTGATATAATCCTTCTTTGTAAATGGCACTAACACGTAAAAATATAACTATACTAGTGACACTGCTCGGGCTTTTCCTTGGCAAAGACCTTTATGCGCTTTGGGGAGAACAGCGAGAGACTTATACAACGGCAAGCTTTCTTGCAAGAGGCGGGGCCATGAGCTCTGACGTCGATGATTATAATGCCATGTTCGTTAATCCAGCCGGCATAAGCAGGATAGAGGACAAGACCGGTATAATAGAACTGCAGGTTGAAGGCTCCACCCACGTCGGGGATAACATGACGGCCCTTTTTGGCTACTCTGATCATTGGAAGACGCACGATCCTGCCGACGTAGAAAAATTAAGGGGGCAGAACACCAGGGCAAAACTTGCTTTTCTTGCCGCATATCTGCAAAAGGGCTTTGCTTTTGCCATGGCCTCTAGCGGTGCGATGGATATGGCCTACGACAGCCAGACAGTACCGAATGTCCATACTTTTGGTGTCGGCGACGTAGATATCCAAATGTCCGCTGCAACCGGGTTCTTTGAGGATGAGAGGCTCAAGGTCGGCGGTACTGCCAAAATACTCTACAGGACCGCACGTACCGGATATCTTACCTACGACGATCTAGCTACCATTGGTGTAAAACCCAGCGGCCCATATACCGACGAAGGCATAGCTTTTTCTTTTGACGTTGGTTCTCAGTATTCATGGAAGTTGACGGGTTATGATCTAAGCGTTGGCCTTTCTGCTTTGGACCTTGCTACCCCATACGGGATAAAAACGAAATTCCTTGGGAGTGCCACTGGAGAACGTCCTCCTATAGCGAATGCAAGGCTAGTCGCTGGAGCAGGACTCAGGGTCCATAACATATTTTCTGGCATACAGATGGGTACCAACCTTGATATAATAAAATCGCTAACAAGGAGCGAGACCAGCGTCCTGGACTGGATGCACTGGGGTGTTGAGTTCAAGTTCCCAATGTACCTCTCAGTGAGAGGCGGACTTAATCAGGGTTACTGGACTGCAGGGCTTAGCGTTAATTACTGGCTATTCGAGGCCGGGTTCGCGACCTACGCTGAGAACACCGCAATATATGACAAGAGCCTCGGAAGGATGAAGTCCAACCGAAGATATCTTTTCCAATTTACTTTTGAACTATGATCTGATCATTCGTTACATCTATAAGTGTTAAAGCGGTCCTCTTTATCATAGGCCCTTTGAGTTACGCAGTCTTCTTGTTCATTTGCCTCTTCTACATCAAAACGGAAGGTCCTTTTTACTTCATCCTGTGACATCTCTATTTCATCACAATAGGCATGGATAGGAGCAAGACTTATCAGGACCAGAAATATATAAGTTAAGGTTTTCATGGTTATTTACTCCTCCTATCTATATTTACATATCGGACATGTAAGCATATAACTTTAATTTAAGCATATTTGGAGCCATAAAACCCTCCAAAACCCTTAAAATATTTGACCTTATTGGTCTTACATGCTAGTTTTCGGGTCTAGTTTTGCTTAGGGGAGGGATACCGCAAAATGAAACAGACATACAAGACAATAGCATTGTGGCTAGTGATGCTCCTTATCTTTATAGGGGTTTTCAGGATGTTCGAAGGCCACAAACAGACCACCATGGATGTGCCGTTCTCCACTTTCGTGAAGGACCTTGAGGGCGGAAAGGTGGCAGAAGTTACCTTTAAAGGATCTCAAAAGATACAGGGAAAATATAAGCCGGACTTTAATGAGGGAAGGTACTTTAAGACAGTCGGTACCACCGGGGACGAGGCTTTCAAGCTAGTCAGGTCTTATGGCTTGACCCCTAACTACGAGGAAGAAGAAAAATCCCCGCTGTGGCAGCAGATACTTATAAACTGGGGACCGATGATACTGCTCTTTGTGCTCTTCTTTGTATTTATGCGACAGCTTCAGGCAGGCGGCGGAAAGGCCATGAGCTTTGGGAAGAGCAGGGCGCGCCTTTTGAACGAGTCAAAAAAGAAAGTCTCATTTAAGGATGTAGCCGGCGTTGAAGAGGCTAAAGATGAATTGAAAGAGTTCGTTGATTTCTTAAAAGATCCTAAAAAATATACACGTCTTGGAGGAAGGATACCAAAAGGTGTTCTTTTGGTGGGCGCACCCGGGACAGGAAAAACACTGCTGGCAAGGGCTATAGCCGGAGAGGCTGATGTTCCTTTCTTTAGCATAAGCGGTTCCGATTTTGTTGAGATGTTCGTTGGAGTCGGCGCGAGCAGGGTGAGGGACCTTTTTGATCAGGGCAAGAAGAATGCCCCATGCATTATATTTATAGATGAAATAGACGCTGTAGGAAGGCACCGCGGTGCGGGGCTTGGCGGCGGGCATGATGAAAGGGAACAAACACTTAACCAGCTCCTCGTCGAGATGGACGGGTTCGAGCCTAACGAAGGCGTTATCTTGATCTCTGCCACTAACAGACCTGATGTACTTGACCCAGCTCTTTTAAGACCTGGAAGGTTCGACAGACGTGTAATAGTGAACAGACCGGATGTTAGGGGAAGGAAACAGATACTAGAGGTACATGCGGCTAACAAACCCCTTAACGAGGACGTTAACCTTGAGACCATAGCAAGGGCTACTCCTGGATTCACGGGAGCTGACCTTGAGAGCCTTATGAACGAGGCTGCTC
>JAKLHL010000169.1 GCA_022710165.1 Bdellovibrionales bacterium
AATAAGGGGTCTTGAACTATGAAAAAGGTATTGATACTGATAGCGGTGCTCTTGCTGTTCGCAGGATTCCTTTTCTATCAGCAGGAAATAACAAGCTTCTTCCTGTACATGGTCGGCAAGGGTGAAAGGAAAGCGCCCGCAAAGACCATAGCCATAATGAACGACTCCAGAAAGAACGTCGCTGTAAAGAGGTCCAACGAGACCATTTGGAACACCGCCAACAATAAGGAAAGGCTGGCAATACTTGACTCTGTCTCAACCGGCTACGACTCTAATGCAATGATAGCCTTCGATATAGGTTATCTTGTCAACGTCGGCGAAAGATCTCTTATCGTCATAGAGGACCCAAAGCAAGAAGCTGCCAACCTGATAGAGATAAGTTTCGACAGAGGGTCCATACAGGCCAGTAACACCACAGCAAGCAACGCAACGCTCAAAATAAAATCGGATAAGACCACTACAGAGGTAAAAGGCCAGTCGGACTTTTCCATTTCCGTCGATAAAGACACAAAGAAAGCTGAGATATGGATAAAGATAGGAGAAGCAAAAGTTACCGACGTGCAAGGGAACGAGATAGTAGTAAAGGCTAACGAAAGAAAGACCTTCTCCATAGAAAAAGCAATAATGCTTGAGCCTGAATCTTTGCCTGCTCCGCCGGTGCCTGAACCTGCAGCGGCAGAAGCTACAGAGGCTGAGATGAAGAAAGACCTGGTTAGGCCAGCTACCACGAAACCCAAAAAACCGCTCAGAAGGCTTAAGACCAACGACATAGCAAGATACGTTAACATGCAGAAAAAAAAGATAGACACCTGCTATGAGAGAAAGAAAGGCTCTGCCGGAGGACAAAGGGTAACGGTCAGGATGACCATCCAGAACACAGGCAGGATATCCAGTGCTAACATAACCAACTCCACACTTCAGGACCCTGCAGTAGAACGCTGTGTATTATTCTGGGTAAGGGCCATAAGGTTCCCAAAATTCGACGGTCAGCCTATAGAGGAAAGAGTGAACTTCCTTTTCCAATGATCAACGATTATATTAGAGATAACAAATGTTCAGAGAGCATAAAAAGGCTTTTGGCCTTGCTGCCTCCAGACCTGTTAGAGGCTGTAGAGAAGGTATTGACATACAGTAAGCCTAATCCACCGACTCTAAAACTTTTGGCAGAAACAGCACTAGACCTAAAAATAAAGACGGGAAAGAACCCTTTGGACGAAAAGTTCCATGAGCTTGCAAGTAGTTCAGGAATAAAGGACGCCGTAGACAAGCTAAGGGAGCTCCGTTTTGAGAAGATAACGTCCATAAATACCGACCTAAAAAAACAGATCTCAGGGTTGGGACTAAAGAACATAAACATAAAGTTCGACACAAACCTTGAAGAAAGTTTCATAGAGTTATCGTCTAGGATATACAGCCCAGAGGACCTGAACGCAGTAAAAGAAGAGCTTGCATCGCTCATTGAAGGTAAAGGACTTGATAAGATATTCAAAACCTACAACGACGGTAAATAAGGGCAAGTTCATCAGGCCCTGTCCCTGCAGTCCTGGAAGGCTAAGGTGTTCCTACTACACTATAAGCCCTGCCGTGGGATGTCCTTTCGACTGTTCATACTGTTTCCTTAATTTCTATGAGGAGAACAGGGATATAAAGATATACAGCAACTCCGATGATATGTTCAAGGAATTGCACTCTTTCATGGCCTCAAGAAAAGACCTGCCCACAAGACTTGGCACCGGGGAGTTCATGGATTCGCTCGCCCTTAAAGAACTTGATGAGATAAACTCAAAGCTTGCACAAATGACAGATAAATATCCAAACCTTATTATTGAGTTCAAGACAAAATCCACACGGATAGACGCGTTCCTTGAAAGGCCGGCCAACAGGAACATAGTACTTTCCTGGTCGCTGAACCCGCAGTCAGTAATAGACAGCGATGAAGCAAGAACAAGTTCCCTTAAAGAAAGGATAGACTGCGCAAAAAAAGCCGGCACACACGGGTATGGAGTGGCGCTTCACCTGGACCCTATCTTCATGGAAGACAGCCTCCTTGAAGAATATCTATCACTCGTTGACCAGACCCTATCGACAGTACCGTTAAAGAATATCCGCTGGATCAGCATGGGGGGGTTTAGGTATACCGAGGAGCTTAAGCTAAGCATGCTTGAGAGGACCGGGCTAAAGAGGACTCGACTTACAGCAGAGTTCATCAAGTGCAGCGACGGTAAATACCGCTACCCAAGATATCAAAGGGTTAAGTTCTACAACGCCATTGGCTCAAGGATAAAAAGCTACGCCGACATAAATACGTATATGTGCATGGAAGGTCCAGACATTTGGAGACACATACATTTTGATGACAAGAAGGTCCTGGCCTTACTGCACACCTAGAGAAAGACCTTTCTCTATCGCCTCTGCAACAAGCCCCGCCCTCTTCTCCATGAACTTGATGTTAGAAAGTTTCTTTACATCGTCGGGGCTGGATATGTATGCAATGAATATAGCCAGTCCTGCGCTGGAAGGATCTATGGCCATGTTCTTAAGGAATTTCCTCTCAAGCGTCGCCCTATAAGGAAGCTCCAGCACCTTTTTTATCTCCCTAGAGACCCTCTGCTCCAAAGCCATTGAGTCCTCTGTCTTTGGCAGGTATCTTCCCTCGTAAGCCTCGTAGAATGAATTTTCTGAGGTCTCCAGCTCGTCGCCCTTTTGTTCAGGGGTAAAGGCGAATATTTCCATACCGCTTATGGTACTGATACTGCTGTAAGCGCAATTTATTGAAAGATGAAGGAGCGGTTTAAGCTCATTCGAATAATTTATCCTCTTATCTAGTGAGAGGTTTTTATCGTCTGTGCGTGTAAGATAGACCCTTATGCCCTTCATCCTTAGCTCTCTTGCAAGCATAAAAGCGAACTGCAGGTTGGCCTGTGCTTCTACCGCTCCATGATAACCCACATGGCCTGCGTCGTCGCCTCCGTGGGCAGGGTCGATGACAACAACAGGTATAGAAGATGGCTTTTCCTTTACCGCTAACGGCTCTTGCTTTTGCTGCGGCTCTGCTTTTATTACAGGCTCTGCATTCACAGGATCCTGGGCCTTTACAGAGACTGGGCGGGTGGTGAATATATCCTTTTTATGCTCGAGCAGATAATTTATCCCCAAAGCTGATATCAGGACAAGAAGGAGAGGTATTATAAGTAACGCTGCTCTTTTTATGACCCTGTGCACACTAGAACCTGGTTGTTACCGAGGTCCCCTTAGAGACTACTCTTCCGGATGGGTCTATAACGGCAGTAGCATACTGACCGCTGACATATATCAATTTGCCTGTGGTTACCACATATGGATCTACGTCGGTATTATTTTCTGGGTCCTTTATCTGATAGAAATATACCATGGTGCCTGCCTGAGGAGGATTATAACCAGTTGCGAACTTTACGCAGGCCCTATCCCCAGATACATCTTCTACCTTTCCTGTTATCAGGTCTTTTATCTGGGTAGTTGGTAGTTCTTTTGCCGAAGATATTGGATACGCGACCTCTGAGTTCCTCTTTATCAGACCATAGATCTCTGTGACCTTTGCAACACATCTGCTCTGTTTGAGCGCCTTTTCCACAGCCTCTAATTCTGCGACGACCTTGTAGA